>NZ_ARPN01000041.1:0-84789 GCF_054966645.1 Pseudoalteromonas sp. SANK 73390 | reverse complement strand
TTGCCATGTTATCTGCCTGCCCTTTAAAGCGATAGATAAAAGATAGACAGTGAATGAAAAACCAGCAAATAAAAATGGGTGTCATGTTTATTTAGTGATGTTTATTTAGCATGTTTGTCACGCTCGACTAGCAGTACATGCAGCACATACTGCAGCCGTGTTTATTATAGAAAGCTGGGACGAGAAAAAGGTAAACTCTTGACGATATTGCCAATGCTGGGGCTAGCTATGCAATCTTACTTGTTCCATTTTTATTTTATAAGTTTTAACTATCGTTGCAGCATTAAGGGAGCATCTTCCTCAACCCATTCACATACCCACGCTTATAGATCTCATTTCCATCAGCGTCTTTGACTTGACCTGTGGGCATGACTTCCCAGCCTTGTTTATTGAAAAGTTCATCAGAAATTGCCGCTTTAATAGCTTCAATTTCCAGCGGTACCAGTTGTTTGTTTTCGAGTGTGGTATTGGTTTTATCGCCTTTGGTTCTGTCTATAAACAAGTCTGAGTTGGCTTTGAGCGTATTGAGTTGGTCACGGTATTTGTTCCGTTCGGCAATCAGTGAGCCTACAACGGCTCTAATCACAGGGTCGTCGATGGCATCCAGAATATGTTGGTCGTTGCTGTTCAATAGCTGTTTTTGGCGCACTGAGAGCGGCTTTTTACACGTTGTGCCTGCATAGGCTGCCCAAGCCTCTATTAATTGCTGAAAGTGCTTTCCTGTGCGATTACGGATGGTTTGTGTTGATGGGCCGCCTTGCTCTTTTGACAACCGCCCGATCGTTGCCATAGAAAAGTCGAGAGGCGTTATTTTACTTTGTTGCTCAAGCACAGCATTCAATACCGTTAAAGCATTGGCGGTTCTTGTGGTGGCGCTTGCGCATAGTTCTTGCAGCACTAGCGTTGGGTCAACTGGATTAGCCATTTTTCTTCACTCCTAAAGTGGCAGTTGCCATGTTTGCCAATGTTCTGATGCTAATACCTGTGTTACTTTCAATCGCTTGTACACCTTGCTCGAGCAGGCCTGCGTCTTTCAAGTAAGCTTCAGTATCAAGGTAAGTTGAAAGCATTGTCATGGCTTTGCTTTTGTCTGGCTCTTTAGTGGCATTTAGCATGGCATTGACCATCACATTACCAAGCTTAAGCTGCGCTTCGTCGTCGAGCTGCATCAGGATTGGTTGGTAGCCCATGCGCATCAGCATAGTGTTTAGCATGTTTGATCTGTGATTAATGGCCGTGGTTTTCTTTAAGTCATCTTTTAAGTCTGCAAATACTTCTGCGTCATCGCAGATTTGGATCAGCTGCCTAAATTCAGATTTCGTGTCTAAAAAGCTAAAGAATGGTGATATGTCTTGTGCTGAGCCAAGCGCAATCACTTTGTCTTTGCGGTCGTGCTCTTCCCGATTTTACTCAATACTTAGTACCTTACGGATCACCTGAAAACACGCTACTAAGTCTTTGCAGTATTCATCGGCTTCGGACTTTTGTCGCTCAATACGCCTGTCTATGCTGTTTAGCTGGTCGCGCTTGCTAAATGGGGTTCCATTTACTTCACAAAAGTATTCTTCATCCAACAAACTCGCTTGCTCGCCCTCAAGTTCCACAGCAATTTTGGCCGCTTCTGTGGCGTGATAACTTAGGTTGTTAAAGTGAGCCGTAAGCGATTGAATATAGCGGATGCTGGTAATAAACCAGCGGCAACGAATACAGTTTTCAATGCCATGGGGTACTGGCGCGTGTAAGTCGGCTTGGTTTCGATTCGCTTTTTTTAGTTTATCGCCGCCATTCCAACACCCAGCAATAGAAGCATGTTCAACCAAGGGCGAGGTGTTGCCTCCCGCTAAACAAATGCCTATCGACTTTTCTTGCCACCCAGCTGGGTTGCGCACTCTCAATGCAGTTTGTAGCGATTCAATGTCTTTGAACGCGGCTTGTAAGCCGATTTCTTCAATGGATTTATTGGCCAAGAATGAGCGCAAGCTATCGTCTTCTTGGTCAATTATTTTGCCTTCAGCCTCACGCATTTTCTTGGCCATCATCACAGGCGTGAGTTTGGTGTAGTGCAAAGTCATGATCAAACGACTGTGGCCAACCAACAGCTTTGACAATATCGGTGTGGGTATTTCCCCTTCAATGGCATAGCAAGTGATCAAAGAAACGCGTAATGCATGCAAAGGGAATAGCGGCCTTCTGGCATTTTTAGGGTCAACAAAATGCACTTTGGCACCATCTCTTAATGTATGCTCTTTTTTCGCCACATCGTGCTCAAGTTGGGCAAGCAAAGCCACCCAAAGCGCGTTAACATAACCGTCAGTTATTGGCATACAACGTTCACGCTTACGATACGCAGCGGCATTACGAAATAAAAAGCAAATATCACCAATTTCACTGCGCTGAATTTTGGTTTTAGTGCTGCCAAAGTGTTTGTAATCTAAGTCGTAAATTGAGGTGGGCTTGTTGATTGGGTTGTACTTTTCTTGCCAGTTTCTGAGCTTTTCTAGCCAATACAACACCTCTTCGTGTTGCCACGGGATCACGTACCCCCGAGTTATTTCGTCTTTGTTTCTATCTGCGGTTTTATTGGTGTTTATGTACATGCCTGTCATCACATCACCAATATCTGGCGTAATAATGCGGTGAAATATCCCTTTTTGCCATGGGCGCTTATCGCTGCCTTCAGCAAAATGATGTT
Organism: Pseudoalteromonas sp. SANK 73390; assembly: GCF_054966645.1. NCBI lineage: Bacteria > Pseudomonadati > Pseudomonadota > Gammaproteobacteria > Alteromonadales > Pseudoalteromonadaceae > Pseudoalteromonas > Pseudoalteromonas sp. SANK 73390. Next base: position 82,097 of record NZ_ARPN01000041.1, on the reverse strand, counting down.
GTTCATTCATTTGCCACTCGCCATTGCTGTAACGCCATGTATCAGCCTCGCCCGAGTCCAGCATTCGCACTTGAAAAGTTCGTAAAGGTAACTGCAATTTAAGATACAAAGCCATGGCACGAACAGGTGACCAAATTAAGTAAATGCTGTCACCTTCCTCAAGGGTTCTAAGTGCACCATCGATTCTTATTTGCCGCTGTTTATCTAGTGTGTGTTTTTGCCAAACACAATCAGGGTCTGCTTTGTCTATCACCGACTTATCAACCAAAATCCAGTCTTTTAAAAAACGGGCACTGGTGAAGAAGATCTCACTGTAGTCGATGGCCCACTGCCATTGCTTAAAGTGACCTCGAGGCGCGGGGCATAATATGCTGCGCAATTGTTTAATATAGGCGTAGGGTAAAGCGTTGTAGACAGTCTCCTGCCTTCTTACAGGGTTTTGCTCTTTATCAAAGGGGTTTTGAAATAGCGGCACAGGATCGCCATTATCATCTGGCTCTGAGTAGTAGGTATCAATTATCCAATCAATAAAGCGGCATACATCGTTGTTTTGCCTAACACGGTAGCCGTCATTCAGCTCAAACGGCATAAGAAACTTGTTGTAGTCTTGCCCTGCCAGTGTAAAAAGCTCAATGGGGTCGATAATAAATCGCGGTACCAAATATTCATCTAAAAAGCGTGAAATAGCTGCGCGTGAATGGTCAATGCCGTATTGCTTTTGTTCAAGCCAAGCTGAGGCCAACTCCCGCCATGTTTCCCAACCTGAGCCGTTTTTCTTGATAAACCAATTGAACTCATAATCCTGTGTTTTCATGGTTTATATCTCCTTAATTTAGGGTACTTACCGCTAAATAGCCCATCAGGGTCAATATCTTCAAAACCCGATTCCATCACGTTTTGCCAGCTCACGCTGACGTCTTCTTTAAACTCGGCATAGTGTTGACCATCAAGGTTTTTTGACGCTCTTTCACATGCCAACGTCACGTCTCTAATACTGGGTTGGGTATAAACCGCTTGCGATAATAACGATGCATGGTGGAGTGCCTTTTTGATCAGTCGTGGATCGATACCTGCACTCGACATGCGTCTGCTATAAGCATGACGATGGGCATGTGGGGTTCGTCCTTCAGGTTTTGATACAACAAGGTTGATACGAGCCATGGCCGCTTTATAACTTTGGTTAAACGCATTTAGGGTGAGCGATTGACCTTCGTGTGTTTGTGAAAACGACACAAATGCGTAAGGGTGCATTCTTGGCAACGGTAATAGGTAAAGTAAGTATTGCTGCCACAACTTGGCAAATAGCTCACCGTAAAAGGCTGGAAACCAGTGCAGTTGAATGTAGTTTTCGTCATCATCAACCACTTTGGTTTTCCAGCCAACTCGAGCGGTACCCGTCATGCGGTTACGAGGAATTAGGTTGAAGTTCTCAGACAAATACGCTGCGCGTGTTTTTTTGTCGTTTGCGGCCAGTCCAGTTATTTGGTGCTCTGCCATCTTCGGGGTGGTACAAACGTACTATCACACCACTTGGGTTTTCTGGGTCATAAAACACATCATCCACCCAAAGGTGTAAAGCATCACTTTCTCGTACACCGGTGCCATGCATCAGCAACACAATAAGCTGATCACGCAGTGCCACGCGCTTATCTCTGGCTTTGCCTAAGCCTTGAATAAAAAAGGGTTTAAAGAGCTTTTCTGGAAATGAAATGGCATCACCATCAACCTTTAGCACATCCTTTTTACCGCGTACCTTACGCACGGTTTTAAGCACACTGGGTAAAGGGTTACTTTTGATATGGCCTAAAAAGTTGTACTGATTGCGTTTGTACCATGCAGCATAGTTAAGGCGTTCTTGATGAGAGCTGGCTTGTTCAAACGGGTTTAAGCTAGTTGTATTTCTGTTATTGGCGAGCCAATCCGTTAAGCCATTTAGCGCAGATAAAAGTTGATTTACGTTTGCTGTAGAGCGAGGTAACCAATATAAACCCGATGGATCATTCCCCTCTGGGCTAATGGTACCCAACGATAAACGCATTACAAATGATTGAAATAACTTACTGGCGTCTGAAAATAATCCTGTGTTGGCTTCCATGTACTCGAGTAACAATTGGCAAGCAAACGTAATGCGATTCATCCATGGCAAACTTTTAATGTGCGACTGACTTATAACGTAATCAAGTAAAGGGTCGAATACACCATATTCGCTAAGCAACACAGGTACTTCAATCAATAAGCCTGAATTATCTGTTTGAACTTGCGCAAGAACTTTGACTAACACGGTAACTAAACCAATTAGTGCGGGTGAGTTTTAGTAGATTAGTATAAGAAATGCTATTGATCTAATGAGCTAAGATTTAGTTTTTTACTTTAGAAAGATAGGAATTAGTACAGATTAGTATAGTTTTGAGTACTATAAATATGACTTACACTACAAACAACATTTGGAGTTTGGGTGGCAGTCTTACCAGCCACATCTCGGCACACAAATCACACGCTGTGGCTGCTCCCTTCCGGGCCTGACCAGATTCACCTGCTATTGTTGCGAGAGGACCAATAAGACTACCATTGAGGGCCTTGTTTGGCGCGGAAAGGATTATCTCTAGTTTCGAGTTGAGTTTCAAGGGAAAACTCACTTATTCGCACTGACTGCTTAAACATCAAGCAGTCAGTGCAAAATACTTACTGTGCTAATGATTTTTGTAAAGCGCTTAAACGTTGTTTTACTCGTTCCATGTTTTCAGGGCCCATACGTAAAAACTGCTTTTGCGCCTCAGATAGTTGCTCCCATTCTGGGTAGGCATAGCGATAAGTCACTGAATCTTTAATCAAAGGTACATTACTTTTTGGTATTGGCGTGCTAAGTAACTCGCTAATTGCTTTATCTAGCGTGCCATTAAAGTCATTACCGTTGTAGCCAATCTCTTCATATGCTTGCGCAATCAACGGCTGAAATTTATTAAGCATACGCACAATTTGCGCCGTACTCATGCTAGATAGCATGTCAACATAAGGCGTGTAACGTTCAAAACTATTTGGATCAGTTACCACAATATCGTCTTCAAGTGCCATAAATGGCTCTTCGGGTTTTTTAACTGGCATGTGTTTTTCAGCTATTTTACCTTTGGCTAGGTTTTCAACGAATACCACACCTCGGCGAACCATGTCATCGTTCACTATCAGTGCTAAGGCTTTTTCAGTCATAATCTCAGCCACCGTTTGTTTAACTACTTCATCGCTGTTATCAAGCGATGGTAATTCAGGCTCATTTGGTGTAGCTGGTGCAACTTCAATTGGTATTTCGTTACGGTTTGCTGAAGCTGGTATTTCAACTGTCTCTGGGGCCTCTGCTGGCTCTTGAACTACAGGCTTTGTTTGAGCTGTGTTAATATGCTCGGTATATTGTGGTTGCTGTTCAACCACGTCTTGAGCATACTTTGCATTATCTTGCTTTGTCTCGTCTTGCTTGGATAAAACAAATATCAATACGATCCCAAGCGCGACCACAACAGTGGCGGCAAGTAATAGATGACTACGCGATGGCTTAGCTTTTTGAGGGTGTTCTGAACCAGACTCTGACATAACAGCTCCATAAAATTGGCTTGAAAAACAATATTCTTTTGAATATTTAAAAATTAAAACATAAAGTAAATGTTATAGCACTTATAATGCGATGATAGCAGGACTAATTCTACTGACGAGCAATATAGTAAAAAGTTCATTGTTTTTCGAGGATTTATGAATTTAAAACAACGCCAAGCAAACCGCCCCCCTGTTGCCCTATTACTCACTGGAGGTGGCGCTCGTGCTGCATATCAAGTAGGGGTATTAAAAGCACTCGCATTGAGTATGCCACGCACAGCGCCTATTCCATTTAAAATAATTAATGGCACATCTGCTGGTGCTATTAATTCAGCAGCCTTAGCCTGCTACGCCTCTTGTATGCATTTGGCGGTACGCAAAATAGAATGGGTGTGGAAAAGCTTTCACTCTCACATGGTTTATCGCAGCGACTTTATTGGTGCATTTGGTCACTTGCTGGGAAATATCACCCGTAGTTTCCAATCAAGTCACTTAAATCACCCACCAGCGAGCTTATTAGATAATTTACCGCTTCGTAGCTTGCTTGATGATGTATTAGACCTATCGCGAATTGACCGCAATATTCATAAAAACTATTTAGATGCTATATCTGTCACTGTGTCTAGTTATTCAACTGGTCGCTCTGTGGCTTATTTTCAAGCAAAAAACGCAAAACCATGGCAAAGAGCCAAACGACAAGGTGTATCAGGCAAAATATCGTTAGATGTTCTAATGGCATCTAGTGCTATACCCATGGTATTTCCCAGTGTGCGGGTAAAACACCATTACTATGGTGATGGCTCCATTCACCAATTATCCCCACTGAGTCCTTCAATTCACCTCGGTGCAGAAAAAATTTTTGTTATTGGGGTAGAGCAGCCAAAGATAAGCTCCCCTTTAGGGTATGAGCCGCACTTTCCTGGCATGTCGGCTATTGCCGGTCACTTATTAGACAGCGTATTTAGCGATACACTACAATCTGATTTAGAGCGTTTAGAGCGTGTTAACCGCACCATTGGCCTTTTACCTACCCAAGCAAAAAGTAAACACAAAGAGCTAAAGCCTATCAAAACGTTAGTAATTAACCCAACAGACAACTTTAGAGATATTGCTGAACAATATTACGACGATATGCCTATGGCTATTAAGCTGCTGCTGCGATCAATTGGGGTTAAACGCCATTCAAGCTCAAGTTTAACCAGCTATTTATTGTTTGAAAAAAATTACACACAGCATTTAATCGATATTGGCTATCGAGACGGCATGGCAAGGCTCGATGAGATTAGGCATTTTTTAGAATTAGATGATTAACACCTAACCATTAAGTAGGTATTGCTCAGCGCGCTCTACGCGTCGTGGCTTACCCTTAAGCAACAAAACATCGTTAGCTTGCAGCACCATGCTTTGCTGCGGAGCTGCAAGCTCTTGTCCATTTCGACGCAGCGCTGTAATGGCCACTTTCTGTTTATCTAACATCAACGTTTCTATACTTTTATCAACAGCAAATGCCGACTCCGGCAACGCCATCGCATGCAAGTATTCAAGCCTGTCTATGTTCTCGCCCATTGGCTCTTGGTCATCACCGGCAAAAAAACCATGCAAATACTCATAACGATTATGTCGCTCTTTACTTACTCGCTTAAATATTCGCCGCATTGGTACACCCGACATATGCAGCACATGCGATACCAACATCAAACTCGCTTCGAGTGCTTCTGGCACCACTTCAGTTACACCCAGAGCTTTTAAATCATCAAGGTGACTATCGTCAGTAGCACGCGCTAATATTTTTACGTTGGGTGCAACCCGCTTTATTGCATCAATCACTTCATGGCTTTGATTAAAATCAGAGCATGTAATAATCACTAATCTTGCTTTATCTACATTAGCCTGTTTAAGTAGTGCTTGTGAGCCTGAGTAGCCGAACATGACTGGCTCTGCAGCTGTTTGCGCTTCTTCCACCAAACGGGGGTTACGCTCAATGGCAACATACGGTATAGCTTCCGGTTTTAAAAACCGAGCAATCGTTTGACCAACTCTCCCATACCCCAAAATAACCACATGATTGCTGAAGCTATCGTTCAAAATACGTTGATTAAAATCATGCTTGTATCGCTCTCCATTTACATTGAGCTTTTGCAATATAATGGGTGTGCAGTCTATTAAATAGGGAGTCGCCGCCATTGATAATACCCCTAGTGCAATTAAAAATGACGCACTATTTGGCTCAAGCAAACTGTGCTTACCTGCAAGCGCAACCAACACAAAACCAAACTCCCCCATTTGCCAAAGAGAAATACCCGCAGCCAACGCGTCTTTTTTACGCTCACCCATAAGCTGAGCAAGTAAAGCAATGATCAGTACCTTTAACAACAATAACACTGCTAACGCTAAGATGATAAGGCCTATTTTATTGACTACATAAGGAATATTTAGCTGCATACCAACTGTAACAAAAAATAGCCCCATCAAAATATCACGAAATGGCCTAATCTCTGCCTCTAACTGGTGACGATACTGACTCTCTCCCAGCATCATGCCAGCAAGAAAAGCGCCCAATGCCATAGACAAGCCGAACAAATATGTTAACCCACCCGCACACAGTGCAACCAATATAGTAGTCAATACGAACAGCTCATCGGTACGCACCGACGCCACTTCATTAAATATTTTGGGTAACAGCCATTTACCTATAGCCCACAGCAAAAGGCACACAAACGCTCCTTTAGCCAAGGCAAAGGTCAGTGCCCCCATCAACACCTGATTATCTGATTGAGCAATTAGCGGTAAGGCAATTAATAGAGGAACAACAGCAATATCTTGAAATAACAAAACGCCAACTGCTAACTGACCGCGTCGTAAATTAAGACTACCACTCTCTTTGAGCATTTTTACAACCACGGCAGTCGATGACAACGCCATTAAGCTGGCAATAATAAAGGCACTTAGCCAATCATAATTTAATGCTTTAACGACAAACATACCTACAATCGTGGTGATCAAAACTTGCAAACTGCCCAACCCAAACACCAAATTACGCATCGCCATTAACTTAGGAATAGAAAACTCTAACCCCAAACTGAACAACAAAAATACAATACCGAGTTCAGCAATAAAGTGCATTTCATAGCTCACGCTCATCCAGCCGATGCCATAACTACCCGCCAACACGCCAGTAACTAAATAAGCCAAAATGGCTGGCAAGCCAACACGCTTAAACAGCCACACTAAAATCACTGCGGCAAGCAATAAGGCAAAAACCTCGGCAAAAATACTCTGCAAGCGGCCTCCAAAGCGTCAAAAATATGAAAAGTATAAAAAGTGTATGCCATTAACTATAGCAAGCGGCTGTTTTTCAGCCAGTTTAATTTCTTGGCACAGTTTTCGCTTAATATCAGTAAATAGTAGTAGTTAGGGGAATACTAAATGGAAAATGTCCATATTTTGGCTCAGCGTATATCAACACGCGGCGATTACTTGCCGTTTGATTCTGAACAATTTGTAAAGCGTGATGCGGATCCTATCCATAAACTTGTTGAGCAATTACAAACCACGTTACACATCGATGAATTACTTACTGTATTTGCTGAACATGCACAACGTATTATAAAACTATCTGGTTTACAGTTTCACTCCTCTTTGGGCATCGCCCAAATGCATAATAGTGACAACCAATACACACCCTATAAATTTGACTTGATGTTAAACGAAGAGCACCTAGGGCAGCTAGTTTATTTTTGCCAGTATCAGTTAAGCGATAGCATTAAGGCAAAGCTATGTCGACTTCATAACGCGCTTTTATACCCGCTACGTAATGCTTTAACATACAACCGTGTTTTAAAACTAGCCACTAAAGATGCACTCACTGGGTTAAACAACCGCTGTGTGTTTACAGATAACTTAGCCCAACGCATTGAGCGTGACCGCCGTTTGCAAAGTCGATTTAGCCTAATGCTGCTAGATTTAGATAATTTTAAACAAGTTAATGACTTACATGGTCACAGTGCCGGTGACGAAGTGTTGGTAAGATTTGCTCACATACTAAAGGAATGTGTACGCAGTACAGACTCAGTGTATCGATTTGGTGGAGATGAGTTTGCAATTATTATTGATGACCCAGAGTTTACCACCAATAAAGTCATTGCTGAACGAGTGATGCATGCAGTAAGGCATTGCCACCTACTGTCAAAGCTTGCTGTTACAACCAGTATTGGTTTTACTTTATCAGCAATGCACGATTGTGAAAGCAGTATTTTTGCGCGCACCGACAAAGGCTTATATAAAGCCAAAGCCGATGGGCGTAACTGTGCAAGAACGGCTTAAATTCGATTTCGGCTCAGCCCCCTAGCTGAGCCGCCTTTGAACTTATTAGCTGCTATGCTTTTTTAAATAACCTAATTTATAAATCAGTAATGCCAATGCAAAACCACAAAAATAGCCATTGATCACCCAAGCCAAAGCAACAAAGCTGGTCAATTCACTCATAATGACTAATAACAGTGGCATCAATAATGCTAAAATAAACAGATATCCGCCTTTTTCATGCCAGTAGCCCAATAGTAACGCAGCACAGCCTAAGCCAAACACTATCGCATAGAGCATATTACTTAATATAAATGTGCCATCAAAAACAGCGAGTAACACAAATAAAAATACATTAAACAACAAGGCTAACGGCGATCTACTTGCTAAAGAGCGCCCAATATTATGCTTATTCATTGTTTAAAAACTCCCAATAGATACCCTGCTGTGGCATAAAAACAGTGTGTTCAAAATAAAAACCAACAATTTGTACTAGTTGTTCATTATAAAAAACCAAAGGCACTTGATTGCGTTGCCAACTTGGCACACCCGCCTCTTTAAGCCAGTGCTTAACGGTATTTCTGCCCGGCTTATTACATGGCCGTATTTTGACATTCATCACACCAAATTGAATTGATACTTGTTCATTCTCTTGGGGTAAGCGTACACCTTTACCCTGCTTAGTGATTAATACTCGTCCATCGCTCAATGAAGTTGGCTCACACGTAACATTATTGCACGCTTGTGGCGTCTCACTGTCACAAACAAAGTACAGATGTTGTCGGTATCGTCTGATTACACCATTTCCCATTAGAATGCTCAGCTGAGCATCTTCTTTACTATGTAGTGCTTGATGTAGCAATTGCTCAAGTTGTACTTTAGAGGGCATATTTACCCTCAAATTAGCAAGCCATCCGCGTATTACATTGGCTTGCCTAAGCGCACTGAGGCTTGCCAATACTTGTAAGTTCAGCTTATCAAGTGACACCATACAAACTTGTAAATCTTGCGCGGTTATCTCGTCAATTAAACTTTGCTGCTGCTGCAACAACTCAATACTGCGCAAGGCACTGGGCAAAAATCCTTGAAAACGCGATTTAAGTAAAGGAACAATATGATTACGTAAAAAGTTACGATCAAAGCGGTCATCAAAGTTGGAGTGATCTTCAATATGCTTAATGGCAAATAAACGAGCAAACGTTTCTATATCTTCACGAGAAACATTCAGCAACGGGCGGATACAGGTTCGACCTGATTCCAACACCCGCTGTGCACGCATCGATGCCAAACCATTGAGACCAGAGCCTCGCTTTAACCGCAGTAAAAACGTTTCTAGTTGGTCGTCACCATGCTGCCCTAGCACAATCATACTGCCCGGGGTTGCAAGCTCATCTAAGGCGGCGTATCGAGCATCACGGGCCTGTGCTTCTAGGCTATGACGGGCTTTTTGCTCTACATTCACAGAGCAGGTTTTAAAAGTAATCTTTAAAGAGGCACATAAATCGTGGCAAAACTGTTGCCAACTTTTAGACTCAACAGATAAACCATGATCAATATACACAGCCTCAATTGCATAACTGGGCTGGGCTGTGCGAAGTGCATGGCATAGATGCAATAAAACAACCGAATCAACGCCACCCGAAAGTGCCACCGTCATTGGTTTTTGCTCAGGATTTGACCCGTTTACCGCAACAAAGAAATTTTTATAAAGTGTGGTATTTTTCATAATTCACAACGTAAAAAAGCCGCTTAAGCGGCTTTTTTAGTTTAGCACTACTTAACAGTAGCCGAAAGACATGAGTCGTTGATAGCGCTGTTCAAGCATGGTGTCTGTACCAAGCTCTTCAAGTTCTCCTAAATCGCGCTTTAGCTGCACTTTTAGGTTCTTAGCCATTACATCATAGTCGCGATGTGCTCCGCCTAGTGGCTCTTCAACGATGTTATTAATCAAATCTAACTCTTTAACACGTTGCGCCGATACACCCATTGCTTCAGCAGCTAATGGGGCTTTTTCAGCGCTTTTCCAAAGGATCGATGCACAGCCTTCTGGTGAAATAACTGAGTAAGTACTGTATTGCAGCATATTAACCCTATCACCTACGCCAATAGCAAGTGCACCACCAGAGCCACCTTCACCTATAACGGTACAAATGGTGGGTACTTTCAATGCAGCCATCACTTTTAAGTTACGTGCAATTGCCTCGCTTTGGCCACGCTCTTCTGCACCAACACCTGGGTAAGCCCCTGGCGTGTCGATAAAAGTAATGATGGGCATTTTAAAACGCTCCGCCATTTCCATTAAACGTAGGGCCTTGCGGTAACCTTCAGGTTTTGGCATACCAAAGTTACGCTTGATTTTTTCCGCGGTATCACGCCCTTTTTGTTGTCCGATCACCATCACAGGCTTACCATCAAGACGTGCCACACCACCTAAAATAGCAGGGTCGTTGGCAAAGGTACGGTCACCTGCAAACTCATCAAACTCAGTAAAAATACGCTTGATATAATCACGAGTATATGGACGCAGTGGATGCCGAGCCAATTGAGAAACCTGCCAAGCACCTAAACCAGCAAAAACTTTCTCGGTTAGCTCAACGTTTTTCTCTTTTAAGCGCGTAATTTCTTCTTCTAAGCTCAGATCTAAACTACCTGAGCGGCTAACGTTTTGTAACTCTTTAATTTTCGCTTCCAATTCTGCGATTGGAAGCTCAAAGTCAAGATAATTGAGGCTCATGCTCTAAACTACCTAATTAGTTAAATTCTAGTTCTATTTCTTGCGCCGCCATTTGCGATAACCGAGTCAATAAGTCATCAGTTGGCGTCACACACCATTGTGTTCCAAGCGTTAGTTCTGCTAACGCATCCGGACGTTGATACATAATCTTTATCGGACATGTACCAAATTTATAAGGTTCTAGTACTTTTCGTAAATTTTCGAAGAAGTTTGCTTCAATTTGAACCATATTTAATGTCATTTTTATTGCTCTTATGCGTTTTTCTCGCGCTTGAGCTATGGTACATACGTCTCTGGCGGTCATTGTAATGCCACCAGAGAAGTTATCAAAGCTGACCTGTCCGGTTATTACCAAGATTTGGTTAATTTGCAGTAATTCTTGGTAAACTTCAAACTGTTCAGGGAATAAGCGTACATCAATCCGGGCACTCTTGTCATCTAAAGTTATCAATCCCCAGCGATTACCTTTTTTGTTTATTAACGTTCTTGCATTAATCACCAAGCCTGCAGCGGTGGATTGAACGTCTCGGTTCGTTGGTTGTAAATCTACCAGTCGCCCTGATGTGTAGTGCTTTAGCTCTTTTCGGTATTGATTAATAGGGTGTCCCGTTAGGTATAAGCCTAAGGTTTCTTTTTCACCATCTAACCATTGATTATCCGTCAGTGGCAGCGCACTCGTAAAGGCCTGCTCAACTTGTTCAGGCTCTACTGCTAACAAACCAAACAAGTCTGACTGACCCAGTGACTCAGCCTTATGGTGCTGCTCAGCAGATTTCATTGCCCCTTTTAAACTTGCAAGTAACGTAGCACGTCCTGGCTGGTTTTTTTCAGGCCCCAGTTTATCAAGTGCACCGGCATAAATGAGCTTTTCGAGCACACGCTTGTTTAAGCGTTTTAAATCTACACGAGCGCAAAAATCAAATAAATCTTTAAACTCCCCACCTTGTGCTCTTGCTTCTAAAATAGCATCAACTGGCCCCTCTCCGACGCCTTTTATTGCCCCAATTCCATACACTATCTCGGCTTGACGGTTGACTGTAAACTTATAAACCCCGGCATTTACATCAGGCGCAAGCAACGTCAGCTTCATGTTTTCACACTCATCCACCAAGGTAACTATCTTGTCTGTGTTATCCATATCCGCCGACATAACCGCAGCCATGAATTCTGCTGGATAATGGGTTTTCATCCACAGTGTTTGATACGATACGAGTGCATAAGCAGCTGAGTGAGATTTGTTAAAACCGTAACCTGCGAACTTTTCCACCAAATCGAAGATTCTCATCGCCAATTCGCCATCAACGCCGTTAGCAATCGCCCCTTCTTCAAAGGCAGAGCGCTGCTTGGCCATTTCTTCTGGCTTTTTCTTACCCATTGCACGACGAAGCATATCTGCTCCGCCTAGCGTATACCCAGCAAGTACCTGTGCAATTTGCATGACCTGCTCTTGGTACAAGATAATCCCGTAGGTAGGCTCTAGAATCGGTATCAAGCTATCGTGCTGCCACTGTACGTCTGGGTATGATAACTCTTCTCGCCCTTGCTTACGGTCGATAAAGTTATCTACCATGCCCGATTGCAAAGGTCCTGGCCGAAATAACGCAACAAGTGCAATCATATCTTCAAAGCAGTCGGGTTTCAGGCGACGAATAAGGTCTTTCATGCCTCGAGATTCAAGCTGAAACACGGCGGTTGTTTCGGCTCTTAGTAATAACTCAATGCTTTTACGGTCATTTAATGGAATAGCATTAATGTCTACTGACTCTTTACCTTCTCGGCCAAGACGCTCATTGGTCATATCAAGCGCCCACTGCAAAATAGTCAGTGTTCTCAGGCCGAGAAAGTCAAATTTAACTAATCCTGCGGTTTCTACGTCGTTTTTATCAAACTGAGTAACCGGAAATTTACCCTCTTCATCACAATATAATGCCGCAAAATCGGTGATAGTTGTAGGGGATATAACCACACCACCGGCGTGCTTACCCGCATTTCGCGTACAGCCTTCTAAAATGCGGCACATATCAATGAGATCTTTGACTTCTTCATCGCCGTCATAAGCTTCAGGTAAGCGCGGTTCAACATCAAATGCTTTTGCCAACGTCATCCCCGGATCGCCCGGTACAAGTTTAGAAATTCTATCTACAAAGCCATATGGGTGGCCCAACACACGGCCGACATCACGAATAACCGCTTTGGCTGCCATCGTACCAAAGGTAATAATTTGCGATACCGCATCACGGCCGTATAGCATCGCAACATGGTCAATCACCTCATCTCGACGATCCATACAAAAGTCAACGTCAAAGTCAGGCATTGAGACTCGTTCTGGGTTCAGAAATCGCTCAAAAAGCAGGTCAAATTCTAGTGGGTCTAAGTCCGTAATTTTAAGTGCGTAAGCCACCAGTGAGCCTGCACCAGAACCCCGTCCAGGTCCAACAGGAATATTATTATCTTTACTCCACTGGATAAATTCCATTACGATTAAGAAGTAACCGGGGAAACCCATTTGGTTGATAACATCTAACTCAATTTGTAGCCGCTCGTCATATTCGACACGCTTTTCAACGCGCACTTGCTCGTCGGGAAATAAAAACTGTAAACGCTCTTCGAGGCCATCGCGCGACACCTTAACCAAAAAGTCGTCTATTTTTAAATCCCCAGTCGGATAATCTGGTAAAAAATAAGTTCCCAGTTGAACCGTAACATTACATCGTTTGGCGATTTCTACTGAGTTTTCTAATGCTTCTGGAATATCACTGAACAGCGCTAACATTTGTTCCGGTGTTTTCAGATATTGCTCTTTTGAGAAGCGCTTAGGCCGACGTTTATCTTCTAAAGTGTAACCATCATGAATAGCGACACGTATCTCGTGCGCTTCAAAGTCTTCTTCATGTAGAAAAACTACTTCGTTAGTGGCAACAACCGGTACACCTCGCTCACTGGCTAATGTAACTGCGCTATGTAAATATTCTTCTTCTTGCGCACGCCCTGCACGAGTGAGCTCCAAAAAGAAGTGATCTTTGAAGTGTTGCTCATAAAAAGTCAGTGTATCAAGTGCTAGCTGTTGATTGCCTTTTAAAAGCGCTTTACCAACATCACCATCTTTGCCGCCTGATAATAAAATAAGGCCCGACTTAAGTTCACTCAACCATTGTTTATCAACCACTGGACGATGAAATACATGTCCTCGCTGATATGCTTTTGAAATTAGTAAGGTAAGATTTTTATAGCCTTCATTATCTTTAGCAAGCACAGTAAGCCGACTTGGCTCATCAGGAAACTCATCACTTCTGAGCCAAATATCGGCACCTATAATTGGCTTAATACCCGCGTCATGAGCAGTGTCATAGAACCTAACTAATCCACATAAGTTCATTTGGTCGGTAATCGCCAATGCAGGCAGACCCAATTCCTTGGAACGAGCGACAATAGGTTTGGTTTTCGCCAAACCATCCACCATTGAGAAGTCACTATGTACACGTAAATGGACAAACTCCGGTGTAGTCATATCACAGCCCCTTCATGGCAAGAATACGTTGTACAGGCTTAAAACTTTTTCGGTGATGCGGTGTGATGCCATGTTGCTCAAGTGCCGCAAAATGTGCCTTAGTCGGATAACCTTTATGGGCCGCAAAACCAAACTCTGGATATTGCATATCTAGCTCCAGCATTTGCTGATCCCGTGCTACTTTGGCAATGATAGAGGCGGCACTTATTTCTGCAACTAAGCTATCTCCTTTCACAACGCTTTGCGCGTTCATTGTTAATTTGGGTAAACGATTGCCATCTACAAATACAAAGTCAGGTGCAATGCTAAGCCCTTCTACAGCTCGACTCATAGCCAACATCGTGGCATGCAAAATATTAAGCTCATCAATCTCCTCAATCGATGCACGAGCAATACAATAGCAAAGCGCTTTTTGTTTTATCTCTTGTGCCAATAATAGGCGTTTTTTTTCACTTAATTTTTTAGAATCTGCCAGTCCGACTATAGGCTGGTTTGGGTCAAGAATAACCGCGGCGGTCACCACATCACCTACCAAAGGGCCACGACCAACCTCGTCAACACCTGCAATGTACTGTACATCAGGACGCTCAATTTGCATCAATCAACTCCTCAACTGCATTTGCCGCTTGTTTGCTAGCATCTAGACGAATATTGTTATGAATTTCATAGAACTTACTGATCAACGCTTCATTACTCCCTTTCAGCATCGGGTACAATGCATCAACCAATGCATCCGAGTTACACTCTTGTTGCAAGAACTCAGGAACCAATGGCGCATCGGCAAGTAAATTTGGTAATGCAAAATATTTAATATTAAAAGTAAAGAAGTGTTTAAAAATCCAGTAACTCAATGGCTTAAACTTGTAGCCTACAACCATTGGTTTTTTATACAGCATCGCTTCGAGTGTGGCGGTACCCGATGCGAGTAAAACAGCATTAGAAGCCGCCATCACCTTGCTCGATTGCCCATCAACTAAAATAGGAGACAAATTTGGTGCCACATGCTGTAGAATCAGTTCAAACTGTGCTCGACGCTTGGCATTAACTAAAGGGACTAGCACTTTCAAGTTAGGCAGGCGATGGCTTAACTTTTGTGCTGTTTGTAAATATGTTTCACTGAGTAAGCCCACTTCTGAGCCTCGACTGCCTGGAAGCAGAGCCAAGACCAAGTCATCCTCTTTCAACCCAAGCTCGCGGCGCACACTGCTGCTATCATGATCCAGCGCAATCTCATCCGCTAACGTGTGGCCAACAAACTTACAAGGCACATCATGCTTGTCATAAAATGCTTTTTCAAAAGGCAGCAGTGACAATACCAAATTGGTGGCTTCTGCTATCGTAAATATACGCTTTTGTCGCCAAGCCCAAACAGATGGGCTAACATACTGAACGGTTTTAATACCCGCTTTTTTAAGTGGTTTTTCAACACGAAGATTGAAGTCAGGCGCATCGATCCCCACATAAATATCAGGCGGATTATCAATAAAATACTGAACTAACTGTTTACGGATTTTCAGTAAACGGGGTAATCGCCCTAGCACTTCAACCAAGCCCATTACAGCGAGTTCTTCCATATCAAACAAAGTACGGCAACCAGCAGCTTGCATTTTGGGGCCAGCTATCCCGACAAACTCAGCATTAGGGTATTTATCTTTAAGTGCCTCAATGAGCCCTGCACCTAAGATATCACCAGATAGTTCGCCTGCAACTAGGCCAATAGTTAATTTTTTGTTTTTTTTCATCACATTAATCTATCTATAAATAAAAACGCCATACAAAAGTATCGTATGGCGTTTATCAATTCTGGCAATCACGGGCATTTTCTAACGAATAATGCCACGTTCTGAGGTGTCAAAAAAGTCTATCATATGCTGAACTGCAGCAAATTCTGCTGCGTCTTCACGCATAGCGGCTATGGCTTCTTCTAAGTTCAAGCTTTTACGATAAAGCGCTTTATAAGCTCGTCGTACAGCCATAATTTCATCACTACTATAACCACGGCGTTTCATACCCTCAGTATTAATAGCTGCTGGCTTAGCAGGAGTGCCTGTGGTAGTCACAAAAGGTGGTACGTCTTTACTTACACCTGAATACATGCCAATAAAGGCGTGCGCACCCACTTTGCAAAATTGATGCACGCCGGTATTACCCGCTAAAATAGCCCAGTCACCAATGTGTACATGCCCTGCAACACTGGCACCATTTGAAAAAATCACATTGCTACCAATCACTGCATCATGCGCAACATGTGTATAGGCCATAAATAAGTTGTTACTACCAATTCTAGTCACACCTTGATCTTGAATGGTGCCACGATGAATTGTCGCACATTCACGGATGATGTTGTTATCACCCATAATAAGTTGTGTTGGTTCATCCTTGTACTTTTTATCTTGGCAAGCTTCACCCACTGACGCGAACTGGTAAATATGATTCCCAGAGCCGATGGTTGAAGGTCCTTTGATTACCACATGTGATTCGATAATACAGTTATCGCCAATCACTACATCATTCCCGATGTAACTGTAAGGACCCACTGAGACGTTATCGCCTAACTGTGCGCCTGATTCAATAATTGCAGTAGGATGGATCACGATTATAACTCTCTTCTAGCACACATTATCTCAGCACTACATACCACTTTACCATCGACCTTTGCTTCGCCATAAAACTTCCAAATATTGCGACGCTCTTTTACAAAGTCGACATGCAAATTCATGGTATCACCAGGCAGCACTGGTTGCTTAAAACGTGCATTGTCTATTGCTGCAAATAAGTATAGCTCGTTTTCACTACGATTTTCGACCGTTTTAAAGCCCAATAAACCAGTAGCTTGTGCTAAGGCTTCTAAAATCATTACACCAGGAAAAATAGGTTGTTCTGGAAAGTGCCCCGTAAAAACTGGTTCGTTCGCAGTTACATTTTTGACCGCATGTAGATATTCACCCGCTTTATAATCAATTACTTTATCAACTAACAGCATTGGATAACGATGCGGTAATAACTTTAAGATTTCTTGAATATCAAAACCGTTCAGTTCATTTGCCAAAATAGCGTCCTTTTTTATTCATCTATTGGTTTTAGCTTTTGTGTTAAAGATTCTAACGCTTTTAATCGCTGTTTAAAATCAGTCAGATTACGTAAATGTGCCATATTACGTCGCCATTCTTTGTTCGTGCTATGAGGTACACCCGAAGAATAAACACCCGCAGAAGTAATTGATTTTGTGATCATCGTCATACCTGTGATCATAACACCATCACAGATTTCCATATGGCCATTAATACCCACGAGCCCCGCAATTTGGCAATTTTTACCAATTTTAGTACTACCGGCTACTACCGAAGCGCCTGCAATTGCAGTCCCTTCACCAATTTCAACGTTATGCGCAATTTGTATTAGATTATCTAAAATCACATTATTATGAATAATCGTATCATCCAGTGCGCCGCGATCAATAACCGTGTTAGCACCGACTTCAACACTATCACCGATAATAACCCGTCCAACTTGAGGGATCTTAATCCAGTTGCCTGATTGATTGGCATAACCAAAGCCATCACTGCCAATCACAGCACCGGATTGAAATAAGCAATTGTGACCAATTTCTACTTCATGATAAACGCTAACATTTGCCCAAAGTTTGGTATTGTCACCAATCTTTGTACTATCGCCGACAAAACAGCCTGCACCAATTTGAACATTGTCGCCCAGCACCGCATTTGCCTCGATCACCGCATTTGCCGCTATCGCAACATTGTTACCAAGTTTAACTGTTGGGTGGACCACCGCATTAGGGTGTATGCCAGTGGCAGCCCTTGGTGTAGTATCCATCAATTGTGCTAACTTGGCATACGCGATATAAGGGTCTTTTACAACCAGTTTATTGCCATTGAAATGTTCAGCGTCAGAGTCAGATAAAATAACAGCACCGGCGTTAGTGGTTGCCAATTGTGTTCGATATTTACTGTTTGCTAAAAAGCTAATATCTTTATCTGTCGCTTGAGTAAGTGTCGAAATTTTTTCTATTTGACACTCACCGTCGCCAACTAGCAATGCATCAATTGATGCTGCTAGTTGAGCTAAACTATAGTGTTTGGTCATTACTTTTTGCTTACCGCTTCAACAACTTTGTCAGAAAGGTCCGCTACTTTATCAGGGTTAAAATAAATTGTCGTATCTTTTACTTTTACCTCATCAAACTTACCGCTTTTAGCAACATCTTCGATTGCATCGATAATTAATTTTTGTACTTTTGCTAACTCTTCGTTTTGACGTTGTTTAATCGCTTGCTCTAACGGGCGACCTTTTTCAGCCAGTTCTTTTTGCATACCTTGAATTTTTGTACGTAAAACTTCTTTATCTGCATCACTCATCGTTGCACTTTCACGTTGAAACTTTTCCATTTCAAAGCGCATGTCACCTTGAAGCTTTTCAAGCGCTTGACGAGGTTCAGAAAATTCACTTTGCAATTGCTGTTCAATTTTAGCCATTTGTGGTAGTTGCTTGTAGATACTTTGCATATCTACAATGCCTACTTTGTGAGCCAACGCACTTACAGATGTACCCATCATAAGTGCAGCCATCAAACCCATTGCCGTTGTTTTTATAAGTTTTTTCACAATTAACTCCTTAGAATGTATTACTAATATTAAAACTGATCGTCTTCGTTTCGTCATCATCTTCTTTCTTAAGCGGATATGCAAAGTTGATCAGCATTGGTCCCATTGGTGAGATCCACTGTATTGATAAGCCTGTAGATACTCTGATACGGTTTGGATCAGAGTAGTCCGTAAGCTTTTTAAACTGGTCTTCATGTAAACTTGAATATCGATTGATATCAAACTCAGTATCCCAAACGTTCGCCGCGTCAACAAATAAACTAGTTCGTACCGAACTGGTGTTTTCTTCATCTAAAAATGGTGTTGGAACAATTAATTCGGCACCTAAAGTTGCTTTTGCGTTACCGCCGATTCGACCACCTTCTGAAATTAGGTCAAACTCAGTGTTACCACCAATGTTTGCTGTACTTGTACCATCTGGTAACGTTGAGCCAGGGATTTCAGTCATACCACGTTGAATCGCGCGAGGTAAAATGGTGTTACGCTCAAAACCACGTAGCTCATTTTCCGAAATTCTGAAAAACTCTTGGAATGGCAATGTTTGCTCAAAACCATTGGTTTTACCGTAACCATTACCATATGCAAGCCCTGCTCTCGTAGAGAACACCCATCGGTGATCATTACTAATTGGCCAGTAATAACGTGAGTCATAATCTACTTTGAAGTAGTTAAGATCAGAATTTGGTGTCGTTGCCCTAAACGTTAAACTTTGACGAGAGCCTGCCGTTGGAAACATACCACGGTTAACTGTCACACGTGACCAACCAGCACTCAGTTCGTACTTAGTAAAGTTATATGCACCATCTGGGTCTTCTGGATTTAAAAATGCCAATTTTAAAATACGTGTTTGTTCATAGTCAGCAATATAATCTAGCTTTTCATCAATCCAACGTGCGCCAAAGTTAATGCGGTTAATCGCGTTAATCGGGAAGCCAAAACTAGTTCCAAGCCCGTATTGGCGAGAATCGTATCCAATTAAACCAACTTTGCTTCCATCAAAGTTGTTGTAGAAAATACTACTACCTTGCGATACCCCATCAGGAGTGAAGTAGGGGTCTGTATAGGAGATGCTATAGCTATCAGAGCTTCGCGAAGTACTGATATTAAACGCAAGCTGATTACCTGTTCCCAAAAAGTTTGATTCACTGACGCCAACATTAAACTGTAACCCACCATATGAACCATACGCCACACCAGCTTGAAAGCTACCTGCAGGTTGCTCTTTAACAGTAAAATCTACATCCACAAGGTCATCAACGCCTGCGATAGGGTTCACTTCAAAGTCTACTTTCTCCATGTAAGGAAGGCGTTGTATTTGCAGCTTCGAGCGCTCTAAGCTTTGATTTGAAAGCCAAGCACCTTCTAATTGCGTCATTTCACGACGCACAACTTCGTCTGAGGTAACCTGATTACCGTTAACCAGAATGCGACGTACATAAACACGCTTGCCTGGGTTTACAGATAGAGTAAGTTGCACTTCTTTATTTTCATCATCTATTTCTGGAATAGTACGCACTTCAGCATTGGCATAGCCAAAGCGCGCTAAATAACTTTTAATAAATTCTTCTGATGAAGTAACAATAGAACCGTTATACAACTCGCCAGCCTTTAGCGGTATAACACTTTTCATTAACTCTTCACGGCCGAGTAAATCACCAATAAAGTCATAGCCCTTAACCGTATACGTTTCACCTTCCGTAATATTTGCCGTCACATAAACCGACTCACGCTCAGGGCTGACCGATACTTGCGTAGAATCAATGTTAAAACGCAAGTAGCCTCGGTCTAAATAATAGCTACGAATTTTCTCCAAATCGCCTTCAATGGTTTGCTTTTGATAGCGGTCGTTTGACATAAACTTCCACCAAGGTAAGTCTTGTTGAGACTCAGCAAGCTTTAGCAGTTCTTCATCAGAA
Organism: Pseudoalteromonas sp. SANK 73390; assembly: GCF_054966645.1. Taxonomy (NCBI): domain Bacteria; kingdom Pseudomonadati; phylum Pseudomonadota; class Gammaproteobacteria; order Alteromonadales; family Pseudoalteromonadaceae; genus Pseudoalteromonas; species Pseudoalteromonas sp. SANK 73390. Next base: position 61,433 of record NZ_ARPN01000041.1, on the reverse strand, counting down.
AACAACTCATTACCAACTAGGTTAATTTGTCGAATTGAGGCCGCATCACCTTCGTCAAAATTAAGTAATAAGCGCACCCGATTACGCGGTAAATCAACAATGCTGACATCAATCTTAGCGTTATATTTACCAATACTATGAAAGAACTCGATCAGCCCTTTTTCAATGTTATCTACAACCGTTTTATCTAACGGTTCACCAACACGAATATCTTGCTGCTCTAAACTTTCATTTAATTGCTCATCTTTGATGTCTTTGTTGCCATCAAAATCAATGCCTGCAATCGTTGGCCTTTCTTGTACTTTGAAGATGATTTGTTCGCCATCACGATACGCCACAATATTATTGAAGTGACCCGATTTATATAGCGATTTAATAGTTTGAGAGATTGTGTACTGATCAACTGAGTCACCAACGTTAATTGGAATATGCGTCAGTGCAGCACCCAAAGCAACCCGCTGTAACCCTTCTACTTTCAAATCTTCAACGATAAAGGAGGTTTGCCCTAAAGCGGCAAAACTAGCGCCAAGTAAACTCGTTACTGCAAGATGTTTTTTTATAGGCATTTTATTATCTTTATCCTTTACAACAGTTAGCGCCTTATGCGCTTTGATGGGCGTCATTTTCGCCATTCGAGTTACAATCTCGATACATCGTTAAGTAATGCAAAACAAGTTAAAGCGATAAGTACCATCGCACCTACCTTAAACCCCAACTCTTGTGTCTTTTCAGAGACTGGTTTTTTGCGAATTAGTTCAATTATGTAATACATTAAATGCCCACCATCTAAGACAGGCAGAGGCAATAAATTAAAAATACCAAGGTTCACACTAATTAATGCCAAAAAGCTCAAAAACGCAACAATACCATAACTAACACTGTTTCCAGCACCGACCGCAATACCGACCGGACCACTCAAGTTCTTTACTGATACTTGTCCGGTAAGTAAATTGCCAATCATGTCAAAACTTAAACGGATTAAATCAAAAGTTTTCTCAGCGCCCAGCACCATACTATCCCAAGGGCCATAATGTCTAGTTTCGATATAACCATCAGGCCATTTTTCGAGTAAAGGAACGACCCCTAAGAACCCTTGCAATGTACCATCATCAGCCCTGCGTCCATGCGGCGTTATTTCTAAATCTTGTTTAATTGTATTTCTTTCAATACTTAAAGTGAGGTTTTGATTGGCAGAAGACTGAATTATCTGCACAAATTGCTGCCAATCCGATAGCGGCTGATTATTAACAGCTAGCAAAGTATCATTGACTTTTAACCCCGCTTGTTGCGCTGCCGAGTTATCAGCAATATGCCCCAAGGTTAACGTCAATGCGGGTCTAAATGGGGTAATACCAACCGCATGAAGAGGAGCTTCGTCTTGTTTATCAAGCTTCCAGCCATTGACATTAATTTTTCTGATCGCTATTTGTTGCTGTGCATCTTGAACTTTGACTTCAATGTACTCTTCACCCAAGTGGCTCATAAGGCTAAAGGTAACATCCTGCCAAGTCTCCACCTCTTTATCAGACATCATTAAAATATGATCGCCACTTTGCACGTTAGCCATTGCAGCCCGAGAGTTTACCTGCACTTCACCAACAACAGGTTTCGCACTTTGCACTCCTATCATATACATCACAGCAAGCATTAAAATCGCAAATAGAAAGTTTGCAAGTGGCCCAGCAGCCACAACGGCTATACGTGATAATACCGGCTTATTATTAAATGCAAGATGCCGTTTTTCAATGGGCACATCATCAACACGTTCGTCGAGCATTTTGACATACCCCCCGAGCGGGATCATTGCAATCACATACTCCGTGCCTTGCTTATCATACCAGCGGCAAAGTGGCTTACCAAACCCGATAGAAAAGCGAAGTACCTCTACTTTAGCCCTACGCGCTACCCAAAAATGACCATACTCATGTACTGTGACCAAAATACTTAAAGCAACAATAAATGAGGCAAGATTCCAAAAAAAATCAAACATTACTTATGTGCTCCACAGCTTCACGAGCGAGCTGCCTTGTTTGAGCATCAAGCGCCATAATTTCATCAATAGTACCTAAAGAACCTAATATTGATTTATCAAGTACTTGTGCATTAACACGATAGATATCGCAAAAGCCAATTTTTTTGTTCAAAAAGGCTGCCACGGCTATTTCATTAGCAGCATTAACTACGGTTGTAGCCGCTTGCCCTGATTTACACGCATCGATAGCCAATTTTAAGTTTGGATAGCGCGCAAAATCAGGTTTAGTAAACGTAAAATCTGCAATCGATGCAAAATCTAAAGGCTCAACACCCGCATTTATACGCTCAGGGTAGGCTAAGCCATAAGCAATTGGCGTGCGCATATCAGGTTGGCCCATTTGCGCGATAATAGAGCCATCGTTGTATTGAACCATTGAGTGGATCATACTTTGTGGATGGATCACCACATCAATATCCTCCGCTTGGCACGCAAACAACCATTTGGCTTCTATGAACTCAAGCCCTTTATTCATCATGGTTGCAGAGTCTACTGAAATCTTCTGCCCCATAGACCAGTTTGGATGTGCAACTGCTTGCTCAACCGTCACCTCTTTTAGGCTATTTATGTCACGTGTTAGAAACGGACCACCAGAACCCGTCAATAGGATTTTACTGACCCCAAATTGATTTAACCCTTTATTTGTATCTTGCTGCAAAGCGTGGGGTAAACATTGATAAATAGCGTTATGTTCACTATCAATAGGCAATAAAGTTGCACCATGGCGCACTACTTTATCCATAAATAACTGCCCTGACATCACCAAAGACTCTTTATTGGCCAGTAACACCTTCTTACCTGCTTCCACTGCCGAGAGCGTGGGAAGAAGTCCTGCTGCACCAACAATCGCAGACATCACAATATCAACATCGTGATGAGCAACAATATGCGCCATTTCTTGAGCACCACAAAGTACTTCGGTGCTTGTGTGTTTTAGATGCTCTTTAAGGGCTCTAGCCGCTTGCTCACAGTCCATGATGGCAAATTGGGGGCTATGTGTTAAACACAACTTCGTCATTTGCTCAACATTTTGGCCTGCGGCCAATGCATACACTTGATAACGCGCTGCATTACGTGCAATCACATCTAGCGTAGACAAACCTATGGAGCCAGTTGCGCCGAGAACAACGACCTGCTCTGTTGGGTTCATAGGGTCACCGTCCATGCGTAACATAATGCAAAAATTGGCGCTGCAGCCGTTAAGCTATCAATCCGGTCTAAAATACCACCATGCCCTGGTAAGCAAGCCCCTGAATCTTTTAGGCCCACTTCGCGTTTAAACATGCTCTCAAGTAGGTCTCCAATTGCAGAGAATAGCGCGATAACTATGGTTATCGCACCATAGACAGGCCATAATTTTTGTTCAACCTGAGCAAAGTAGCAAAATATCACGACAAACAACACTGCGGTTATAACACCACCGACTAAGCCTTCAATGGTTTTATTGGGACTCACATTTGGCATCAATTTATGCTTGCCAAAATTCTTACCTGCAAAATAAGCGCCAATATCAGCACTCCATACTATACCTAGCACTACCATTATCAGTGTCGAGCCATATTGCTCAGCTTGTTGATACTCAGCACTGCGTAAGACATTCAATGCAAGCCATAAGGGAACTAGTGTCAGTAAACCAGCAACGGCTCGCATAATCATGCCTTCGTTCCAAGCTTTTGCCTTGCTGGGGTATTTAAAAACCAAAAAGGTCGCAACTAGCCACCACGCAAAGGCAAGCGTGAATACATAATTGGCATCTGCTTGCAACTTACCAGCTTGCCAAAGTGACGTTATGGGCCAGTGCCAATGCAACAATAGCAAAACTGCGGACATTAAGGCGACAAAACCACCGCGTTTTTTGGCGCAAGATAGGCCCATAAACGCTGACCACTCCCATGCGCCAAGCAATACAATAGCAGCTGCAATAAAACTAAATAGTGCTAAAGGTGTATAGAACACCAACAGCATTGCCAGTGGTGCAAGCACCGCTGAGGTTAAAATTCTTTGTTTTAGCAAATTAATTTACCTTTAACTTGTTATTTTTGGCGCGGCGAGTAGTTGTTTTATTTGATCGCCAGTGCAGCCAAAGCGCCTTTCTCTAGATACATAACATGCAATTGCCTCTGCAAACGCTTCGTCATTGAAGTCAGGCCATAAAGTATCTGTAAAATAAAGCTCAGCATAAGCTGCTTGCCAAAGCAAAAAGTTACTTATTCGGTAATCGCCACCGGTACGTATAAGTAAATCAAGTTCGCTTTGGTTTGCCATAGTAAGATTTTTTGACAGTTCCTCTTCCGTGATTTGCTCGGGTACTAAAGTTCCATCAGTTACTTGTTTTGCCAACTTTTGTGCCGCTTGAGTTATATCCCAGCGACCCCCATAGTTCGCAGCCACATTAAGTTTTAGTCCAGTATTTTCACTCGTCAACTGATGTGCGGCGTCCACACGCTCTTGTAGCGAACTGGGAAAGCGCTCTAAGTCCCCTATAACCGCTAACTTTACGTTGTTTTTATGTAGCTTTTTCACTTCTTTTGTAAGAACCAATAAAAATAGTTCCATCAGTGTGCTGACTTCATCTTCAGGACGTCGCCAGTTTTCACTACTAAATGCAAAAAGCGTCAAAGACTCAACCCCGAGCTTTGAGCAGAACTGAACAGCATTACGAACTGAGTCTACACCCTTTTTATGCCCATAAGTACGAGGCCTATTGCGCGACTGAGCCCAGCGGCCATTTCCATCCATTATGATGGCAATATGCCTTGGCAAAGACTGCTGTGAAATCGTTTCAGCGTTTAAAACCATAATCCCGATTTAGATAAAAAAAACGCCGCCTAGTATACCCTAGACGGCGTTGCAAAACTAATAAATTTACCAGGTTCTGTTGCCCTTTGTGGGTTGAACAAACTTCAATCTACAAAGATAAACAAACCCTTTGTTAGATTTCCATCAACTCTGCTTCTTTTGCACTCAGTTGCGTATCCATTTCTTTAATAAACTTATCTGTTAGCTTTTGAATTTCGTCTTCTGCTTGACGTGCTTCATCTTCAGAAATGTCTTTTTCTTTTAGTAAAGATTTGATATCACCATTTGCATCGCGGCGAATATTACGAATAGCAACACGACCACCTTCAACTTCACCGCGTACTATTTTGATAAGGTCTTTACGGCGCTCTTCAGTAAGTGGCGGCAATGGGACACGAATAATTGTGCCTGCAGACATTGGGTTTAAACCCAAATCTGATGACATAATCGCCTTTTCTACGGCTTGGGCCAAAGCCTTATCAAATACACTAATCGTCAAGGTACGTGAGTCTTCTGTTGATACATTCGCGACCTGATTAAGGGGAGTATCTGCGCCATAATAAGAAACAGTGATCCCATCTAAAAGAGCTGGGTGAGCACGGCCAGTACGGATTTTAGATAATTGGCTACCAAGTGCTGCTACACTTTTTTGCATGCGCTCCTGCGCATCTTTTTTAATATCGTTAATCACAATTCAATCCTAGTCTTAACTAATTATTCCGAGGCTGCAGAAGAGATTAACGTGCCCTCTTCTTCGCCCATAATAACGCGTTTCAACGCGCCTGGTTTGTTCATATTAAATACGCTCACCGGCATATCATGGTCACGGGCAAGCGTAAATGCCGCTAAATCCATCACCTTTAATTCTTGATCAATCACTTCATTATACGTCAAATGACGATAAAGCGTGGCTTCTGGGTTTTTAACCGGGTCGTCATTAAATACACCATCAACCTTGGTTGCTTTAATCACTGTATCGGCCTCAATTTCAATACCACGTAAACATGCTGCAGAGTCGGTTGTAAAAAATGGGTTACCAGTACCTGCAGAGAATATCACTACACGGCCTGATTTTAACAAGCTAATTGCTTCTGCCCAGTTGTACGCATCACAGACACCATTTAACGGAATTGCCGACATTAAACGACAATTAACAAAAGCACGATGTAATGCATCACGCATTGCAAGTCCGTTCATAACGGTTGCTAGCATACCCATATGGTCACCAACAACGCGGTTCATACCCGCTTCGGCAAGCGAACCACCACGTAAAAAGTTACCACCACCGATAACTAAACCCACTTCTACGTCGAGCTCTACAAGTTCTTTGATTTCTTGCGCCATACGATCCAACACTTTTGGATCGATACCAAAGCCTTCATCTCCCATTAAAGCTTCACCGCTTAATTTAAGAAGAACGCGTCTAAAAACAGGTTTTCGATTGATAGTCATATTTTCCGGGCCATTTGTGAAAGTGAGATAAAAAATAACCGCGCTTATGATATTCATAAATGCGCGGCTATTTTAAAGAATTTTCAGCATCGAAGCAAAAGCAAATTGACGATTAACCTTCGGTATTTACTTTTGCGACTGAACAAACTTATTCGCCTTTTGCAGCAGCGATTTGTGCAGCAACTTCTGCAGCGAAGTCTTCTTCTTTCTTCTCGATACCTTCACCAACTTCTAAACGAATGAAGTTAGATACTGTTGCGCCTTTGTCTTTAAGAATTTCGCCAACAGATTTTTTAGGTTCCATGATGAAAGCTTGACCAGTAAGAGAGATCTCACCAGTAAACTTCTTCATACGGCCGATAACCATTTTTTCAGCGATTTCAGCAGGTTTACCTTCATTCATAGCGATGTCGATTTGTACCGCTTTTTCTTTTTCAACTACGTCAGCTGGCACATCTTCAGGGTTTACGAACTCAGGCTTAGACGCAGCTACGTGCATCGCAACGTGCTTAAGTGTTTCTTCGTCAGCTTCACCGGCAACAACAACACCAATACGCTCACCGTGACGGTAATTAGCTAAGTTTGCACCGTCGATGTACTCAACGCGACGAACGTTGATGTTTTCACCAATTTTAGCAACTAGTGCAACACGCGCTTCTTCAAACTGTGCTTGTAATTCAGCAATTGTTGTTTTAGATGCAGCAGCAACTTCTAGTACAGAGTTAGCGAACGCTAGGAAGTTTTCGTCTTTAGCAACAAAGTCAGTCTGACAGTTAACTTCTAATAATGCAGCGAAACCTTCGCCTTCTTTGATAAGGATTGTACCTTCAGCAGCAATGTTACCTGCTTTTTTAGCAGCCTTTGCAGCACCGCTCTTACGCATGTTTTCAATCGCCAGCTCAATGTCACCATCAGTTTCAGTTAGCGCTTTTTTACAATCCATCATGCCAGCGCCAGTACGCTCGCGTAATTCTTTTACTAGGGCAGCAGTTACAGCCATTAGAATATCCTCAAATATGAAATCTGTTTTAGGGAAGCGGAATAACCGCTCTTCAAGAATATCAAGTCTTCACCTTATTTAGATGAAGACTTGATGACAGCTAATTACTCAGCTTCTACGAAATCATCGCTTTCAGCTTGAACAACGATGTTGCTTTCACGACCTTCAGTGATAGCAGTTGCTACAGCGCCAGTATAAAGCTGGATAGCGCGGATAGCGTCGTCGTTACCAGGGATGATGAAATCAACACCATCTGGGTTCGAGTTAGTATCAACTACAGATACTACTGGAATACCTAGGTTGTTAGCTTCGCGAATTGCGATGTGCTCGTGGTCAGCATCGATAACGAAGATAGCGTCAGGAAGACCGCCCATATCTTTGATACCGCCAAGGCTCTTTTCAAGCTTTTCCATTTCACGAGTTAGCATTAACGCTTCTTTTTTAGTCAGTTTCTCGAAAGTACCGTCTTGGCTTTGAGATTCAAGGTCTTTAAGACGCTTGATTGATTGACGAACTGTTTTCCAGTTAGTCAACATACCACCTAACCAACGGTGATTTACGAAGTACTGATCACTTTGAAGAGCTGCTTCTTTAACTGCTTCGCTTGCAGCGCGCTTAGTACCTACAAAAAGAATTTTACCTTTGTTAGATGCTGTGTTTTGTAAAAAACGAAGTGCATCGTTAAACATTGGAACTGTTTTTTCTAGGTTGATGATATGTACACGATTACGAGCACCGAAGATGAAAGGCTTCATCTTAGGATTCCAGTAACGAGCTTGGTGACCGAAGTGAACACCTGCCTGAAGCATATCGCGCATTGAAACGTTTGCCATTTTAATTTCCTCTAATTGTTTAGGGTTAAGCCTCCACATATCCCATAGCACCAACATGCTTAGTAAATTACCAAGACATGCACCCAAGTGTATGTGTCGATATGTGTGTGTGTTAGTATGAATAATGTGTTTGCCTTAACTACAAACAACCTCGTAAGATATATTTGTAAAAAGACGGCGCGCTTTATACCATATAAAAGAGCATAACTCAACGAAAAGCACAAAATTTGTGCGCTGTTGCTAACTTAAAAAACCGACTTGGAGTCTCAATGAGTGCAGTGATAAAAACCCCTGAAGAAACCGAAAAGATGCGTATTGCCGGGCGTTTAGCCGCAGAAGTATTAGAAATGATTGGGCCTTATGTAAAGCCTGGGGTCACCACAGATGAGCTAAATACTATTTGTCATGATTATATTGTAAATGAACAAAAAGCGGTGCCTGCCCCGCTCAATTATCATGGCTTTCCAAAGTCTATTTGTACCTCAGTTAACCACGTAATTTGCCATGGTATTCCAAACGATAAACCGTTAAAAGCGGGTGACATAATCAATATCGATGTAACTGTCATTAAAGATGGTTATCACGGCGACACATCAAAAATGTTTTATGTGGGTGAGCCATCTATTCAAGGTAAGCGTCTGAGTGAAATCACACAAGAAAGTCTTTACCTTGCCATTAAAATGGTTAAACCTGGAGTGCGCTTGGGTGATATTGGTGCTGCCATTCAAAAATATGCTGAAGGCTTTAAGTACTCAATTGTACGCGAATACTGTGGTCATGGTATCGGTAAAGAATTTCATGAAGAGCCACAAGTGATGCACTACGGCAAGTCAGGTACTGGTGAAGCGTTACAGGCAGGGATGTGCTTAACCATCGAACCTATGGTTAATGCAGGCAAACGCCAGTGTAAGCTGTTAAAAGACGACTGGACTGTTGTGACTAAAGACCGTAGTCTATCTGCCCAATGGGAGCATACATTATTGGTCACTGACAATGGCGTAGAAATCCTCACTTTGCGCAGTGATGAAACCATTGAACGCGTGATTGAACACTAGGAGCCTTTGGTGGCACTGCCTAATAAAGTAAAAAAGCTGCTCGATGATGCCGAGCAGCTCTGCGAATTAAAAGATTGTTCTGTCTATTTTTATAAATGGCTAAACAATGAATTCTCTAAACAGCCAGTACGAAATCTAATCAATGCACGTGCAGAATTCATTGACCGCTTATTGATCAAACTATTTAACGAAACTGGCCTTGCACATAATCCAGAAATAGCTTTAATAGCCATTGGTGGATATGGCCGTGGTGAGCTACACCCCTATTCTGATATTGACTTTTTATTACTTGTGCAGTCCCCTCCTGATGAACAACTACAAGTAAATTTAGAGACTTTTGTCACTTTGCTGTGGGATCTTAACCTTGAGATTGGTCACAGTGTTCGCACCCACGAGCAGGTGTTAGAACAAAAGCAACAAGACGTTCACTTTACCACCAGCCTACTAGAAAGCCGCTTGATCTGCGGTAATCATGTTGAATTTGAACGCTTGAAAAGCCATATCGTTGAAACACCAATTTGGCGCTCCGATGACTTTTTTATTGCGAAAGTTAATGAGCAAAAAGTACGCCATAAAAAATGTCATGGTACGGCCTATAACTTAGAACCAAATATCAAAGAAAACCCTGGTGGCTTGCGCGACTTGCAAACGATTTTCTGGGTCGCAAAAAAGCATTTCCATGCCGAAACGCTTGAAGAAATAATCAGTCACGGTTACCTCACTCATGAAGAATATCAAGAACTGTTAGAGTGCATAGAAAACTTGTGGAATATTCGTTTTGCGTTGCATTTAGCTGCCGGGCGCAATGAAAACAGATTGCTATTCGACCATCAACCCAACGCAGCCGAGTTACTCGGTTTTGGAGCAGAGGGTAAAGCGTCAGTAGAGCGTATGATGAAACGACTATTTAGGATCATGAGCCGAGTTCGTGAAATGAACCAAATGCTGCTGTCTTACTTCGAGCAAAGCATTCTTCCTGAATACAAAGAACAAATGCCCATCCCACTTGATAGAAACTTTGAGCGGGTAGGTAATAAGATTCGAGTGAAAGACCCATCGGTCTTTTTTAGGCGTGACCAATTATTTGTGCTGTTTGAGCACATTGCCGAAAAACCTGAAATTGTTAATATTGACCCCAGTACCATTCGTACCATGCGCCAAGTGCGTCGACGGTTATTAGGTGACTTACAAGATTACGCAGGGTGCAGAGATGCTTTTTTACGCCTTTTAAAACACCCAAATGGTATGGGCCGTGCGTTTACATTGATGCACAAGCATGGATTAATCGCGGCTTACTTACCCCAGTGGCGTAACATCTTTGGGCAAATGCAGTTTGATTTATTTCATGCCTATACAGTAGATGAACATACTCACAAGTTAATTAACAATATTTATCAGTACTTTGATAAAACACAACCCAGTAAATTCCCGATCTGCAGTGAAATCGTTACCCGCATGGATAAGCCGGAATTACTATACTTAGCGGCAATATTTCATGATATAGCTAAAGGTCGAGGCGGCGATCACTCAGAGCTAGGAGCTGTAGATGCACTCGCTTTTTGTAAAATGCATGGTTTTACCAATTCGGATGCTCGACTGGTTGCTTGGCTGGTTAAAAACCACCTGCTCATGTCAGTAACCGCACAGCGCAAAGACATTAACGACCCAGATGTTATCAATGAATTTGCGACTCAAATAAAAAATGAGCGTCAACTTGATTACCTGTACTGCTTAACCGTTGCAGATATTCGCGCCACCAATGATAACCTTTGGAATGATTGGAAAAACACACTCTTACGAGAATTATATTTACACGCGCAACGGGCGCTGCGTTTAGGCCTTGAAAACCCGATGGATATGCGCGACCAAATTCGCGATAAAAAGCATCAAGCAAAACAAAGGCTCATCAACAAAGGTTATGAAGAAGAATTTATAGATTTAAGTTGGTCACGTTTTAAAGCAAATTACTTTACGGCTTTTAGCGAGCAGCAAATTTCTTGGCATAGTGAACACTTACTTAAAGCAAAAGACTTAAGCCAAGCTAGTGTAGTGGTGAGTGAAAAGCCAATGCATGGTGGTACACAGGTTTTTGTATATAGCCCATATGAAGCAACTTTGTTCACCAAACTCGTCAGTGTCATCGGTTCAAAAAAAGCGCAAATCCAACACGCACAAGTGATGACAACAAAAGATGGTTATGTGGTTTTTAGTTTTGTGATTTTAGAAGTAAGTGGTAACCCTGTTGCAAGTACACGCGCAAACTCAATTCGCAGAGGTATTGACGCGGTGCTCCAAGGCCCTAAGAAAAAAATACGACTTAAGAAGAATCGTTCGCAACGATTTAAAGACTTTAATATCAAACCAAAAATCATTGTCCGCCCACATGCGCGCAGTGATAGGAATCTAATTGAAATTCAAGCGATTGATATACAAGGATTACTAACCAAAATTGCCGAAGTATTTCAAGCCAATTCACTACATATTCATGCAGCTCGAATTACAACGGTGGGCGAACGTGCAGAAGATTTCTTTGTGGTATCAGATGAAAATTATCAAGCTTTAAGCGAAGAGCACAAAGCAGAATTGCATCGTGATTTAATGAAAAAGTTAAACGCAGAATCAGAATAAAAGAGGACGTTATGTCAGATCTAAAGCTAACTATTGAACAAGCGTGGGAACAACGCGATAGTATTTCACCATCTCAGGTGTCTGAACCCGTTAAAAGTGCCATTACACAAGCCCTTGCTCTGCTAGATTCGGGTGCAGCTCGCGTCGCAGAAAAAATCAGTGGCGAATGGGTTGTACATCAATGGTTAAAAAAAGCCGTTTTATTGTCGTTTCGCATTCGCGATAACCAACCCATGCACGACGGTGTTAACCAATACTTTGACAAAGTACCGTTAAAGTTCAGTGATTATACGCCAGAGCAGTTCCAACAAGGTGGCATGCGTGTGGTGCCCAATGCCGTCGCTCGCCAAGGCAGCTTTGTCGGTAAAAATGTGGTGTTAATGCCGTCTTACGTTAATATTGGTGCTTATGTTGATGAAGGCACCATGGTTGATACATGGGCCACTGTGGGGTCGTGTGCGCAAATTGGTAAGAATGTACACTTATCCGGTGGTGTTGGCATAGGCGGCGTTTTGGAGCCACTACAAGCGAACCCCACCATTATCGAAGACAATTGTTTTATCGGAGCACGCTCTGAAATCGTTGAGGGCGTGATTGTTGAAACAGGTGCGGTTATTTCAATGGGTGTGTATATCTCACAAAGTACCCGTATTTATGACCGTGAAACAGGCGAAACCCACTATGGACGTGTACCTGCAGGTGCCGTAGTCGTACCGGGCTCATTGCCTAGTAAAGATGGCTCACACAGTTTATACGCGGCTATTATTGTTAAAAAAGTTGATCAACAAACACGTGAAAAAGTCGGCATCAATGCGCTACTTCGCTCAATTGACGAGTAACTTTTAATGTTATAGAGGGAGAATCGCTCTCCCTTTATATTACCCCTGCTTGTGCTTTATAAAATAACCTACCAATAGATATAGCCTTGTCTCACTATAGCGCTTTACCACCATCTACATTCAATATTTGCCCTGTTATATAATCCGCCTCAAAAGCAAGAAAATATGCAGCTTTGGCTATATCCTTAGGGTGTCCTTGCCTTTGTAGTGGAATAGCCAACAAACGTTGCTGTTTTTGCTGCGCATTTAACTGACAGTCAGTGGGCCACATAATATTGCCTGGCGCAATTCCATTGGACCTAATTTGAGGTGCCATATCTTTAGCTATCGATTTAGTCACGCTCGTAAGCCCAGCCTTAGCAGCACAATACAACGCATGATCTTTTAGTGGCGAGTGAGCATAAATATCCAAAATATTAATAACGCAACCTTGGTTACTCTTTAAAGTCTGGGCCATTGCCTGAATAAGAAAAACAGGCATCGTTAAATTACTGTGCAGTAAACCTGCAGCATCATCTGGGGTAGCAGACCCTATCGGTGTCGGAAAAAAGCTAGATGCATTATTGATCAACACATCAACCTTACCCCAGCATGCCATCACTTTTGCTGCAAAAGATGTATAATCCTCCAAGCTATTAAAGTGACCTAAAAGTGCTTTGGCACTATTACTGCGTGACTCGTTTAACTCATCTTGCAATACATAAGCTTCATGTTCTGAGCGTTGGTAGTGAATAATCACATTACACCCTTTGCTATGAAAGTAACGCGCCATATAAGCACCTACCCGCTTTGCTGCACCAGTAATAACAACTACTTTTTGATATTTGCTCATCAGCGCTTACTGTCCTAAATAGTCCATTTCTAATTGTTGCCGCTGTTGTTATCCGCTCTGGCAAACCCGTCGATATTAAAGCATGTTGATCTTTGCTGAGTTTTTTGCAGCAACCCCTAGGGTCTGTTTATCTTTGAGGTATGAATTTTGTTCAAATCAAAGGCTTTCAATACGCGAAATGAGCAATGTAGCATAATGGTTTATGTCAGTTACGAATGACAAAGTAGTGTAAGCCTTTAGTTGAACTCCGCGAGCAGCACGTGTTGACGATTTATTCAGCGTTATCGGCTACATAGAATAACTTATGTGGACTCCCTCTTGTCAATAATAAAAACTTCTTTGAAAAATTAAACACATACTTATGTTCGAGCTCTAACTTATTTTAACTCTTTCTTTTTGACATTGGCAGGGAACCCATATAAGCCCCTAGTTATCTTGAATTAGTTCACTGCCACTTTCACCTATAGACTGTAGCAAATAGTTCAGTTTACTTTTTACCGTCTCATGAATCATACCGCTGCTAAAGCGAATACCCATTTGGCAAACTTTCGTATTTCCAGTATTTGACTCAAGTGCCATCAGTCGTACCGGTATACCGTAAATAGGCTCAATTAATACGTTACCTTCATCATTTAAATCAAATACATCAAGCTCAAAGGAGTAGTTATTAAATAGGTGAAGCTCTCGGCTATAAGTCAACTCAATAAGCATGCCTGTATGACTAATATTTTTAACTGTACCTGCAAGCTTACGATTGCTCGTTTGAACTCTTACTTTGTGTTCAGGCAGACTTGACAATCTAGTTGCGCCTCGGCGATTAGCCGAGTTCCAAGACTTTTGAATCGCATCTTCCAATTTCTCAGCGGTGAAGGGCTTCATTACATATTGCGACACCCCATTTTGAATAGCAGATAGGACATGCTCTTTATCACCTAAAGAACTCATCATAATAAAAGGGATAGCTTTTAACTTATCTGACTTTCGTACCTTACGCAGTAACTCATCTCCATCCATTTCTGGCATTTGCCAATCTGCAATAATCACATCTATTTTTCGTGCATTTAATAACTCAAGCGCTTCTTTACCATTGACTGCGGTATACACACGCTCAGATCCTAATCGGTTTTCTATGGTATTTCTTACTAAGTTACGAACTAGCTGGCAGTCGTCAACAACTAAAAAGCTTACATCTTGCATTTAATGCCTCGTTATAAAATTTATCAAAAAGAAATATACTCACTCGTAAACATAAACAGCAATGCAAGCGAACTCATTGTTTAGTTTTAGCACACCTTGCTCCAATAACAATAATCGCATTTTTGTTAATGATTCGTCATGATGATATTTCTAAGCGTGTTTTATACTAGGGGTTGTTATTTTTGAGGTATGAATTTTGTTCTAATCAAAGGCTTTCAATGCAAGGAATGGACTCTGTTGCATAGTGATCTATGTTAGTAGCCCATGACAACGCAGCGTAAGCCTTTGAGCAGTAACCATTTAGGTATTTTCTACGTTATCACCAGACTTACATAAAATAACTATGCTCTGCCTTGGGGGAAACACCTGAATAACTGCTGAAAAGATACAGTAAAAATTAAAACGCCCTAAATTGCATTAAATAAATACTCCGATTTTACCATTGGAAAATGGCCTAGTAGCTGCACATCTGCTAGTCAGCCAAGGTCGTAAGCTCAACAAGGACTTGCCAAGCTTACTTCTGGGCATTATTTCACAAAAACAATGTCATCGCCTTGTACATCAACTGTTACTTTATCACCACTGATGAAGTCACCTGAGAGCAAACGCTGTGCTAAGGGGTTTTCGATGTATTGCTGAACTGCACGCTTTAAAGGCCTTGCACCAAACACGGGGTCAAAACCACTCGCTGCAATTTTTTCAAGTGCTGCAGGCGTTAGAATAAATTCATACCCTTTATCACGTAAACGCGACTCTAGCTTCTCTAATTGAATACTGGCGATTTGCTTTATATGCTCACCTACAAGCGGATGGAATACCACCGTCTCATCAATTCGATTAATAAACTCTGGTCTAAATTGACTCGCTAACACCCCCATGACTAACTCTTTCAAAGCAGCATAGTCATTACTTCCCGCCTGCTCTTGAATAATGTCAGAGCCTAAATTTGAAGTCATGATAATCACGGCATTTTTAAAATCTACAGTACGCCCTTGGCCATCAGTTAAACGCCCATCATCTAGTACCTGAAGCAATATGTTAAATACATCAGGGTGTGCCTTCTCAATTTCATCGAGTAATATGACAGAATAAGGCCTGCGACGTACAGCTTCAGTTAAATAGCCACCTTCTTCATAGCCAACATAACCCGGAGGTGCGCCCACCAATCTTGCGACTGAATGTTTTTCCATAAACTCCGACATATCAATACGAACCATGGCATCTTCGGTATCAAACATAAAATGCGCAAGAGCTTTAGTAAGTTCTGTTTTACCCACACCCGTTGGGCCTAAGAACAAAAATGAGCCAATTGGGCGGTTTGGATCGGCAAGGCCAGCGCGTGAACGGCGAATAGCATTGGCAATTGCAGTAACGGCCTCATCTTGGCCAATCACCTTTTTGTGCAGCTCATCTTCCATTTGTAATAGCTTTTCACGCTCCCCTTGCAGCATTTTAGCCACTGGTATCCCTGTCCAACGAGAAAGAATCTCGGCTATTTCATCTTCTCCTACTTGGTTTTTCAACAAGCTCATTTCTTGCATCTCTGCTTGCGAAGCAAGATCAAGCTTTCTCTCTAACTCGGGAATGCGGCCATATTGTAACTCTGACATGCGTTGTAAGTCACTTGCACGCCTAGCTACTTCCAAGTCTAAGCGAGCCTGTTCAAGTTCGGCTTTAATAACTTGAGTGCCCTGCAATGATGCCTTTTCTGCATTCCACACTTCATCTAGCTCTTTATATTCGCCCTCAAGATCTCCTATTAACGATTGCATTTCACTGCGACGCTTTTGACTTGCTTCATCCTTTTCTTTAACTAACGCGTTATCTTCAAGTTTAAGCTGAATGATACGTCGCTCAAGTTTATCGAGTTGTTCGGGCTTGGAGTCTATTTGCAAGCGGATTGAGCTACCAGCTTCATCAATTAAGTCAATGGCTTTATCTGGTAATTGACGGTCACTGATATAACGGTGAGATAAATTTGCAGCAGCAACAATAGCTGGGTCGGTAATATCTACAGAGTGGTGTAACTCATAGCGCTCTTTTAAACCACGTAAGATAGCAATGGTATCTTCAACACTGGGCTCACTCACAAATACTTTTTGAAAACGCCGTTCAAGTGCAGCGTCTTTTTCTATGTACTGACGATATTCGTCCAGCGTAGTTGCGCCAACGCAATGTAATTCACCACGCGCTAAGGCTGGCTTTAACATATTACCCGCATCCATTGCGCCATCCGTTTTACCGGCCCCTACCATAGTATGAATTTCATCTATAAATAGAATAACTTGGCCTTCTTCTTTAGCCAGCTCATTAAGTACCGACTTTAGCCGCTCTTCAAATTCACCACGGTATTTGGCACCAGCAACGAGTGCGCCTAAATCTAAAGATAAAACACGTTTACCTTTTAAGCCTTCTGGTACTTCACCATTGATAATGCGCTGTGCTAATCCTTCAACGATGGCCGTTTTACCCACCCCGGGCTCACCAATCAGCACAGGGTTGTTTTTTGTTCGACGCTGCAAAACCTGAATGGTGCGACGAATTTCATCATCACGACCAATAACAGGGTCAAGTTTACCTTGCTCAGCACGCTCTGTTAGGTCAATAGTGAACTTTTCCAGCGACTGCCTTGTTTCTTCTGCATTAGGGCTATCTACTTTTTGGCCACCACGAATTGCTTTAATTGCAGTCTCTATCTTGGGTTGAGTAATATTAAGTGAGGTAAAAATATCTCCCAAAGGCCCTTTGTCTTCACAAGCCGCGAATACAAAAAGCTCACTGGAAATGTACTGATCTTTTCTTTTTTGAGCGTATTTGTCACACAAGTTGATCAAAGAGACGAGATTGTTTGAAAGCTGAACATCCCCGCCTGTACCCTCAACTTTGAATATTTTCTCAATTGCTTGAGATAACTTACTGTTTAATTCATCTGCGCTCACACCTGCTTGAGCAAGCAAGGCACGCACACTCGAACCATTTTGCTGTAATAGTGCATACATTAAATGAACTGGTTCGATAAATTGATGGTCCCGCCCTAGAGACAATGATTGCGCATCAGAAAGCGCAGCCTGAAATTTGCTGGTAAATCTATCTAAACGCATGGGTATCTACCTATATAAAAACGATAACTAGTTAATTAATGGGTATTGTTGCCAGATTGTTCAAGTAATAAGTGAAAGGAAAATAAGATTAATTGCGCCAGATCAAGCTGGCCATTCGCCCTGTTTGACCATCTCGGCGATAAGAAAAAAACAACTCCCTTTGACTTACGGTGCAATATTCTCCACCAAAAACTTGCACAACGCCTAACAAGTTTAATTGACGCCGCGCTATGGCATAAATATCACCAAGATACTTACCATTACCTTGCTCAATAAAATCATTAGTATGCGCTTTATGAAAATCACAAAATTGCGATTTAACTTCACCACCAACTTCAAACTGTTGCGCACCAATAGCAGGGCCAAGCCAAGCAACAAGTTGCTTAGGCGATGACTGGAATACGCCTAGTGTATTGCCAATAACCCCTTTAACTAATGGTTTCCAACCAGCATGGATTGCAGCTACTTCAAGACCTTGTTGATCACACACTAATATCGGCAAACAATCAGCCGTCATAATCGCCAAAGGCTGTTGGCGCAAGCGTGAGTACAAAGCATCAGCCTTTGGCCAAGGATACATGGGTTGCTCACAACTAACCTCAACCACTTCTGCACCATGAACCTGAGTTAACCAATGTGCTGGGCGTGGCAGATAGTTGAGCAACTGGTGATGATTCGCATCCACATCAACAGCGCTATCCCCGACATGATAAGCCAAGTTCAACCCTGTAAAAGGCCCATTAGAGCAACCATGAGCTCGGGTTGTCGATAACCCACCCACAACATGCTGCATAGGCCAATTTGGCAGTAACATTGACTAATTTCTTACAAAGCTAAATTAGGGTTTTCTTTCGTATCTTCACGCAAAGCTTGCGTAAGTACTTGCATATCTTCTGGCACTGGTGCTTCCCATGTCATCATCTCGCCACTAATTGGGTGTGCAATACTCAACTTAATAGCGTGTAACGCTTGGCGCTTAAAATCTCGTAACTGAGCAAACAACTCTGGTGTTGCATTGCGTGGGGGACGAGGACGACCACCATATAACTGGTCACCTATCAATGGATGATTTAAATACGCCATATGTACACGAATTTGGTGAGTTCGGCCTGTTTCTAAACGTAGACGCAAACGTGTATGCGCACGAAATTTTTCTGCAACACGGTAATGTGTAATTGCCGGTTTACCCATTTCATGAATCGCCATATGGGTGCGCTTTGTAGCGTGTCGGCCAATTGGCTTTTCAACCATGCCGCCAGCCGTCATTGTGCCATTACAAATCGCCTCATACTCTCGAGTAAAGTTTTCTCGCGCTTGTAGGTTTTTCACCAAATGCGTTTGTGCTTGAATGGTTTTAGCAACCACCATAAGCCCTGTTGTATCTTTATCCAAACGATGAACAATACCGGCTCGTGGAACATTAATAATCTCAGGGTGGTGATGAAGTAAGGCATTAAGGACCGTACCATCGGGGTTACCTGCACCTGGATGAACAACCAGCCCCATTGGCTTATTGATCACCAAAATATCATCATCTTCATATATGATATCTAAGGCAATATCTTGCGCCTCATATTCACGCGGTGCCTCTATTTGGGTTTCAATAGCAACCACTTCACCACCGAGTAACTTCTCACGAGGGGTGTTTAACACGGCTCCATCAACCATGACTTTATCATCTAAAATCCAAGTTTTTATTCTCGAACGAGAAAAATCGGGGAACAATTGCGCCAAAATTTGGTCTAGACGTTTACCACCTAACTCAGTGGGGACTTCAGCTTGAAGAGAAATTTGCTCTGACATTCGTAACTTTACCTAATTTACCAGTGCAAGCTGTGCTCGACTGGGTTAGAATCGCATAAATGCATAGTTTACTCGGTTTTACCCACTTGGCCTAGCCGAAGACAACAAAGGTAGTAAAATAAAATGATAAATAACTTAGGGAAGCGCGCCTTTGCCATCATACTTAGCGCCTCATTTTTAGGCTTAGCAGCCTGCTCTTCTGCGCCAGAACAAGATGAAATAGAACGCGTACCCAATAAATCTGCTCAAGCTCTTTATGAAGATGCTAAAGAAACATTAGATTCAGGTCTGTATGCAAGAGCTATTGAATTGCTCAGTGCAATCAACTCACGTTACCCTTTTGGTCCGTTTTCTCGACAGGTGCAAATGGACTTAGTATTTGCTCACTATCAAACGGGTAATACAGAACAAGCGCTCGCACACATTGACCGTTTTATTCGCTTAAACCCAAACCATAAAAACTTAGACTATATGTACTACATGCGTGGTTTAGTAAATATCAAGGCTGATGAAAACGCTTTCCAAGATTATTTTGGAATTGACAGAGCCGACCGTGATGCGAACCGTACTCGTGTAGCATTCCAAGACTTATCAACACTGGTTCAAAGCTATCCTGACAGTCAGTATGTGCCTGAAGCCAAAAAACGCCTTGTGTGGTTATTAAATAAAATGGCGCGCTATGAGCTTAAAGTGGCGCAATATTATTTTGAACGCGAAGCCTACCTTGCAGCTGCAAATCGTGGCAAATACGTTGTTGAACATTATTCACAAAGCAGTTATTTGAATGATGCTTTAGAGATGATGGAAAAGAGCTATAAGAAGCTTGGCCTGACAGAGCTTAGTGATAACGCGCGTCAAACTAGAAAAGTTAATAAGCGCTAGAAACTTCAATAAATCCTGTGCGTACTAATGTGTACGCGCAGAACTTACCTGTCTTCTTTAATTCTTTTGCAGTAATCATAAACAGTAGATAAATACTGATCATATAGTAGAGTGCGTGAATCGCCCTAATTAGTCAAGGTTGATAACACAGTTCACAGTATGTTTAACATTTCAAATTAAAAATACATTAATTTGGTGTGTGCTCATTAAATTGCGTCTTCATCTTCTTCGCCTGTACGAATACGTACCACACGCTCTACTTCTGTAACAAAAATCTTACCGTCGCCGATTTTTCCTGTTTGTGCTGTTTTTAAGATTACATCAATTGCTCTATCAACGTCTTCATCGCCAAGCACTATATCCAGTTTCACTTTAGGTAAGAAATCTACCATGTACTCGGCACCGCGATACAATTCAGTATGGCCTTTTTGGCGACCAAAGCCTTTTACTTCACATACCGTCATACCGGTTATGCCTACGTCTGATAGTGCTTCTCTCACGTCGTCTAACTTGAATGGCTTAATTATCGCTTCTATTTTTTTCATGGCTGTGTATTTTCCTATACTGGTGCGTCGATTTTAATCAATCCTAAAAATGTTAGCAAACAAAGTCATTGCTTTAGAGTCAAAAAGCACCATAATGAATAAAATTAATGTTGAACTCGTTGAGATATATGGATTCTACTGTGTATAAAGCCAAAGGTTTCACACTTATTGAACTGCTCATTACTATCGCTATTTTAGCAATACTTGCCTCAGTTGCTTTTTATGGTAATAATAACCTACTTGGCAATAATCGCGCCGAATCATATTTGCTTGATTTGAAACGCAATATTACCTTTGCGAGGGCGAAAGCAACCGCCAGTGATGAAATAGTCATATTTTGCCCTGTCGATGAAAGCCAACTATCTAGCGGCGACGATCTATCTTGCCTTAGTAACTGGTCCAGTTCTGCCAAAGTTGTTTTCGTTGATAAAAATAATAACGGTAGCTTTGACAGTAGCACTGAATCAATTTTAAGAGTGATAGACCCTATTCCTGACTCAGACTCTCTAGGCTTTACCAGTTCTTTTATACGTTTTGATAGCAGCGGTCAAATTACGAGCAATATTGGGAAGTTCATTTATTGCCCAAGTAGTTCCGAGAATACTGCGAATCAAATGCTCACAGTGACTTTATCTGGTAATGCTTTGTTCAATGGTGAAACTAACTCTAGCTGTAATTAACCTCAGCTCTGAATAAGCGAGTTTGCCCAATAAAGCTAATTTTCCTCACTCTCGGCGTTGCTTTCATTTGTAATAGCCCGCTATTACAAATGAAAGCGCCTTAATATTGAATAAAACATCATCATTAGATTGTACGTAATGTTTGTTTACAAAGTATTTTCTATTCCAAAACCCTTATCCGAACCAGAGGTTAATTAACATACCACTATGGTACTGATTATTTGCTTTTAGTGAGCAATAAGCTAACTTTTAACTCACTATATAGTTTGAACTCCAAGGATGGATGGTCATATGTTTCACAAACATGTGGGGCTAACTCTACTTGAAATACTCGTTACCCTTACCATAATAATCGTTTTACTAAGTCTTGCACTGACAAGTTATAGCGAAGTAATTTCTGCGCATCGCCCTGAGTTTGCCTTGAAACAACTCAAGCGCGCACTGCATTTAGCTAAAACTCAAGCGGCTTCATCAGGCAATAAAACAACACTTTGTCATCTTGAAAATCAACAATGTATTGACAATGCTTGGCATAAAAAACTTACCGTGTTTGTCGATAGAGGAGAGCTTAGGGTGCTGGATGGTGATGATATCCGGCTTCATGAACTATCTGCCATTGCGCCTCAGGATACTATCGAATACCCTAGGCGGGCGATTATATTTAATAGTGATGCCTCTATAAAAGGGTTTACCAATGGTACATTTGTGTATTGTTTACCAATACATGAAGGTGTTTCTGATGGTTTAGAAATGAGTGTTAGCAATTCCGGTAGAGCGCGTATAAGAGACACTAAAAAGTGCCCCTTGTAGGCCAACATTACCACCCTACTGTTGCCAGCATTGCTTAGTTGGCGCACTGCCATCACTGAGCTTTTGCCCTAGCTCGTTTATCATCAAAGCTGAGCATTGCGTGTCACCTAAGACTGGACCGGAAATTGGTGTTGCCTTAAATTCAAACTTATTATCGTCTACGGTCACTGTGATTGAATAATAGCCATTTTCAGTTGTATTAAGCACACCTATATCTGACAGTTTATTCGTATAACTTCGATTATCCACAAAGTATTGCTCTTGCCTATTTGCAGCATCGAGTAACACAACCATCGCATCTGAGCGCGCCGCCTTGATTAAAAACTGCTGATAACTAGGGTAAGCAAAAGATGCAACAATACCTATAATCACTAATACAATCAGTGCCTCTAACAAAGTAAACCCGTTGCTAAAACTGCGGTTATTTTTCATCATTTTTCTCTTTTTTGTAGATAAACATTTGTCGAGTCGTTAGGCCAAAATCAATTTGTGGTTCAACTAAGGTTGGCACCCCATCAACCATGACAGGCTGAGGGCTATCAACTATTTTTGCAGCTTTCCAAGGAGTGCCTGTTGATGGCCCATCTCCTGTACTATTTGCTACATCCGATTTAATAGCCGGGCCCACCATTCTTACAACAGTTTCACACCCGCCAGCGTTAGAGCCATTTTCACAACTAAAATAGACTTTGGGGGTGTCTGGTACACTGTGTGTCGTTTCATATTTTAGCTGCTCATAAACCTGAGTACCATAATGTAAATGCAACGCATATAAATTACCGGTACCTGTAGATACATCACAACGACTCACATTTGCAGGTGGTGTAAACGACGAAAAGTAAGCAATTCCGCCTGCTACTGTTGCACCAGCCAGCGACTTTTCATTACCGTTTAAAGCATATTTCCAACCATTAAAGCCACCTAATGTCGCCTCTACATTTGTAAAGCCGTTAAGATCATCTAAAGTAGATGCAAATGGATCGCTCGTTATATCCATTAGGTCACCCACTTTAATCGTCTCGGGTACATTATTTTTAAAAGATTGTGTTACGGTATTTTCATCTCTAATCATGAATAAGTAATCATTCACCCCAGTAGAAGTTGGCCTTGAACGATTACCCGAACCTAGAATAATTGCCTCATAAGGGGTGTCTTTACGCGTGGTAATATCCCCATCAGGTGTCGATGTGACTGTTACTTTACTAAAAAATGTTCGTGCTAAAGCAGGTTTATAAAAAAAACGCCTATCACCACTTGTACCATTTTGCGCTAACTCCGCCAATTGAAAATGCGTCCATGCTGTAGGGCTGTCTCCTGGCATATCAACACGCCATACCCCGCCGCCTGTATCCGCAAAATATAGCCTATCTGTATAACCATCATAGTTGGAGTCTAACATTGTTAAATCGCTCGCGACACTATGCTGGCCTGTAAACCCATTAGCAGGCGTTAACGACCACACTAAATCTCCAGATTGTGCATTAATAATAAAAACACCGCGACCCTTGTTGTCATCAGACTTAGAGTGATTGTCTTTATTTGTGTCATAACCTGCGCCAAAAATTAATACCGGTGTTTCTCCTTGGCTTTCAATAAAGGTAACCTCTGGTTTAGACCAAGTTTGCCCTAGCTCGGCAAAATCATCACTCCCCCCAACAAGCGCTCCATTC
The DNA here is from genome assembly GCF_054966645.1 of Pseudoalteromonas sp. SANK 73390. Taxonomy (NCBI): domain Bacteria; kingdom Pseudomonadati; phylum Pseudomonadota; class Gammaproteobacteria; order Alteromonadales; family Pseudoalteromonadaceae; genus Pseudoalteromonas; species Pseudoalteromonas sp. SANK 73390. The sequence continues at coordinate 37,275 of NZ_ARPN01000041.1, read as the reverse complement.
CACATTAGTTTGGGTCTATCTGGCGAGGTAATATCAAACGCATAGTAACGGTGCCCGCCTCGACGCATTCCAGCAAATAGCCACACTTTATCTTCACCATCTACAACACCGTTTTTCTGAGTATCATGAAAATATATAGTCAACGGGCCATCCATACCATACAATTTGGTATCAGGCCTGCTAATACGTGTTGGTTGTATTACATCAAATAAATCTTCAGGAATAAAAGCCCAGCTCTCCCTTACCGTATCTCCATTATCTTTAAACATATGCAAAAAAACCTGCATTCGTGCCAACAATCACGCGTACGTCACCATTACCATAATCCATTGAAACAGGCTTAGAATGCAATGGATCGCCAAAAATGGTATCACGACGCTCAGTTGTATTGCCATCACCATCCTCATCGTCCACATCAATACCATAGACCCAATTCACAGTTGTTCGTGCTTGATTCCCATTCACACCTAACTTTTGCGCGAATTTTCTTCTGTTTCCATAGCGAGTTCTTCCTTCACGCATTGTAAATCGTCGCAGCTCACCCCGACCAAAGTCAGAGTAAATCACTCTATTTACTTGTTGAGATAGCTGATAATTAACACCACCACGTTTGACGCTATTCCCATCTTGAGAGTTGGCTTCTGACCAAAAAGTGGTTGCCCCTGATTTAATTAATCCTTGTCCATCAAGCGCGTTGGCGCCTTGCATATCAACTACTTTATTATTTGAAAACTCTAGCTTTTTCAAGTTACCCTGCCAGCGTGTGTGACTTTCAGGGTAAAACATTGTGTAGTACAGCGAGTTACCGCTTCTAGTTTGATCTGAACTGCTGGTTGATACCGATGGCGAGGAAAAGCTATCGTTAAGTTGGCGAATGTTGTCTATCTGGTTTTTTAGTGCCTCTGACAATTCATTTGGCGTATTAGCCTGCGTATAAATCCCTCCCCCTAAATCAGCCGTTTTTTGTAGTATTTCTGTGCCTTCTTCACTCATTCCACGGCCAAAGCCAATAGTGTAAACACGACCTCTATCAACAACATTACCTTGCTGCGTATACAAGTCACTTTTCTCATGAATTAACTCAGCTAAAGCAGGCATATAATTATTACGCACTCTGCTTGCGGTCTTTGAAAAAGTACTAAAGTACTCACTTGTGATGTTAAAGTCGCTTTGACTATCATTAGAGGGGTCACCATCAGTCATAACAATCACATTCGCAGAGCTATTACATATTCTTGGGTCGCTGGCGATTGCTTCGAACGGTGAGATATATTGATAACCACGCTCGACATTAGTGTCTCGCCCTGAGGTAGTCCAATATCTTGAATAGTAACGACTGCCACCGGTTAGATATAAATAAGCTTCCCATAAAGTCTCACTGAGCGGCGTTGCCCCATTTGCTTCTAAAGAGTTAAGCTGATTTTTCATAGTGCTAGAGCTGGCCCCTAATCCAGCTAATATATAGCCACCATTGCTACCATTAAAACGCATCAAGCCAAAATCAATATCGGTGTTACTATCTACCAACGTAGTTATCGCCTCTTTAGCCACGCCTAAACGGTTATCATTGCACAAAGTATAGCGCCCTGTGGAGTAATTATAGCCACAGCTATTACCTGTTGTGCTTGAAAAAGCCATACTCCCTGATGTATCAAATACAACTAACACTCTGGGATTTTGCGTAATATCAGCATTTCGTTTGATATATAATTCGATGTCTTCAGCGGCAGCCTGACACGTTATAAATAATAAAATAACTAACACTTTAAACATTTCAACGCCCCTCCTTAATGCTCAACATTTCTTGGCCTATACCCGTTACTACTGTAACCGTATGCTGAGTTTTAGTACCATAGGTAATCGAAGTTTCTAATTGTGTCATATTGCAAATTACACCTGAGGTATAGCTATAAGATCGAGGACATTGAATTTCCATAGGGCCTTTGTTTAAGCTAATTACCGCATTTGTCACCCCATTGAGTCCGTTAAACGTGTTATTTCCTTGTGCTAATTGCTGACGGCTACGCGTAAATAGGCTATTTCCTTCTAATGCAGTTTGCATCGCAATCGCCCGTTGCACTTCCCCCATAAGAATACTCTCAGCTTCTTGTCTCTCTTGTGCCGCATTGGTTATTTTCAAATCTAAACTACTGGTACTCATCAAAGCGACAGCGATGGCACTGACCGCAACAATCATAATCATGGCACTGATCAATACGATACCTTGTTGTTTTTTTATAAACGCCATATGATTGTTCCCATGTTATTAAGCCTTACTGTGGTAGAAAATACAGTACGACGAAAGTTATCACTAAAAGTATGTACACGCTTGTCAGGGTCGGAGCCCAACGTATAAGTTTGGTTTTTAAGTTTCAAATCAGCATCGGGTTCCAATGCCCTCACCAAGACAAAAATCTGTACGGTTAAAATACCGTTTAGTCGCTCCCAGTCTGAAGCTGTCATATCTATACTACTACGGTAACTATCAACTCTGTTGTCGGCATTTGTATCTAAACCAAAAACAAAGCGAATATCCTCAACTCCTTCCATTACCGTTTCACTAAACATGCCTCCTTTTACCGTTAAGCGTTTTCGGGATAAAACTGGAATAGTAAGCTGTTGGCCTCTGAGCGTTACGGATTGCTCACTGATATAATATACATGGTGGCTATATGGCCAAAGTGTAGAGTTAACGGTGGGTAACGCTGTTCTTTGAACGCCTGAAGTAAATATGGCTAGCTCTTGATCGGCAATAAAGTAATAACGATTTTCATTCATAGCACTACTGCTAGTAAGAGGGCTTCCTTCTAAAAATTTTAACTGCACCACATCAGTATTTTGCTTTGCATTTAAAATACAGTTTAGTGCGTTACTGCTCGAAGCTTGAGCTGAAAAGATTGACCGAAAATTTGTCGGATCAGTACTTGGAAAACTGCCATTGTTAATACCACCAAAGCAATCGCCATCGGGTGTCTTAATACCATCAACTAAGGTGACATTCTCGTCGCTAAAACCTTCTTCATAAAAAGTGCCCCAAAAACCAACCTGCTCAACATCTCGTTTTAATATATCTAGTGTTAGCCGACCAGTTTCTTGCATTTCACCAATCGCCATCGTATCGCGTGTAGTCACTTTCATACTAATATAAGTTGCACTAACGCCCCCTAATATCAATACGCCAATAAACAAAGCAATCAATAATTCAACTATAGAAAAGCCTTCATTTTTCATGTACTAAGCCCTCAATAAAATGTAACTATTGAGTACCACTAATCGCCGATTATCATTTTTAATTCCACAGCTAATAGACTGATTTTTTTCACTTGCTTTCATTGCTTGTTTACCTTGCCATGCCACCACAACCTCAACGTTATATCCACGATTGCGAGTACCACCCACAACTGATGGCGTAATACATACAGTGGTATTATCAAGTGACCCTGTGTTTTCTCTGGCTCGTATTGCTTGGCGCCAATGCTCTATATCCATCGCTGCAATCGTTGCAGAATTACATTGTGTACTAAAGCAACGAGTGACAGGGCTCAAGGTTGTCGTGCTGTTAAACACCACTTTATAGTTAGCGCTGAGCGCTAACGTATCATTCACTCTTAAGCGCTGCACAATGTCATTTGCCAATGCAATTGCCGCAGCACGCTGCATCGCATCAAAACTTGCTTGTTTAGCTTTAGCTTGCAGCGCCACAGCGCCAAGCAAACCAAAACTGAGTACCATAAATGCAATCAGTACCTCAAGCAACGTAAACCCTGAGTTTTTAAAAGAAACAGCGAACATATTTAAATCGCAGTAAAAGCATCATAAAACTAGCTTATGAAACCATGTAAAATATACAAGCTGTTTTCTTACAAGTGGTAGAAATAACGGATAAATGGTTAGGGTCTGTTGATCTTTGCTGTGTATTTTTACAGCAGTCATTCAGATATTTTCCCAACTAGAAAAAGAGAAAGCCGCAGTGAAAAAGAGATTTGGTTAAAAGTATTAACCGCTCGCCGAGGCAAGAAATTCGCGGCAATTGCTTTAGCGAATAAAACGATAAGAACCGCTTTTGCAATGCAAAAGCATAATAAAGAATATGAACCACGATTACTTGTGGCTTAAAGTTTGTCAATAAGAGCGCTTAAAATAGGTAAGAGGGACCTTCAAAAGACTGCTAGGGACTGAAGTTGCATAAACTGTTCAACAGAGAAGTCATTAAGATGCGAATACATCACAGGCCAGAGGTAGTCCCTCAATTTGAGCCCGTATATAAGCTAGCATCTAATTTATTTTAACTCTTTCTTTTTGGCATTGGCAGGGAGTCCACATAAGCCCCTAGTTTTTTAACTTAAGCGCTTGAGCCGCACGACGACTTACCGCTATTTCATCGGGGTAACCGTCAATCGTCACAAAGTAACCTTCGCGATTGTGAATCAAGGCTTGCATTGCACTACTTTTTACTAACGTTTTGCGATGCACTTGTACGAAATGCAGTGAATAGAGACTGAGCAGTTGCTTAAGGCTTACATCTATAACAGCCTGTCCAGATTTTAAAAATAGCTGGGTATATTTATCTTGTGCTCTTGCAACCAGTATATCAGCGACTTCAACCCACCGAGTTTGATTACCAATGGTGTATTTAATTTTTGCGGGAAACAAACGCTGAAGTAGTATATGGAGTTCATTTTGCTCCACTGGCTTCACCAAGTACCCATTGGCAAAGACCCTAAAGGCATCTAACGCATATTCTGGGTGCGCGCTAATAAAGATAACCTTGGGTGCAAACGTGAGTTCTGCTAGGTACTTTGCCAGCTCTAGCCCATCCATACCCGGCATACTAATATCGAGTAAAATCAACTGCGGTTGGAACTGCTCAGCCAACGCCAAAACTTCCTGAGGTTTTCCGGTCTCTGCAATACACTCATAATCAAGCAAAGGGGCAATCAACCTTTTAATGCGTTGGCGCGCTAACGGCTCATCATCAACAACCATGTATTTCATGACTTTTCACCTATAGGAATAATAAGTAGCGCTGTATATTTATCCTGAATTTGCTGCGTTTGCAAAGTAGCTTTATTACCAAAGTGCAACGCTAACCGTGCACGAATATTATTTTGCGCCATTCCCTGACCTTGATGTGAGTGAACATCAGTGTGGTGGTAACTATTACAGATCTTAAGTTCTATCTGTCGCTTATAAAGCGTAAGTTCAATGTCTATTTGTGTCAATTCGGGGTTAGTTTCTACCCCATAGATTACGGCATTTTCCAGCAAAGGCTGTACGCTTAAGACAGGAATTTGCACATTTGGAATACTGCTCGGCATACTCCAATTAACTGACAGGCGTTCACTAAATCGCCATCGTTCTAACTCAACATATTGACGTGCTAAGTGCAGCTCGTCATTTAAAGAGCTTAATTGCTGAGTACACATCGTTGCTTTGCATAATTGTGCTAGCGTAATAACAGCTTGTTCTGCATGCTTTTTATCTATGTGTGTTAGTTCAGCTATTGTGTTTAAGCTGTTATACAAAAAATGGGGCCTAATACGTGCGCTCAATGCTTCTAGCTCTACTTGTGACAAAGCTTCAACTGTTTGTAGTTTATCTAAAAAAATACTCATGGAGTGAATAAACAATAACGATACAAATAGACAAATCGTCATATTCTTCAACACAAATGCCCCATCAACCTCAAGGCCCTCAATGGGAGCTAAAAATGGCACTGCGATACTAAGTGTTGCCGTTATACATTCAAAAATAATAATAATTATGGTTACTTGGCTGAACATATTACAGCGACTCAATTGAGCTTGTAAAAAATACAGTATGCTAAACCCGACAGCACTAACACAGTGAATAAATAAACTAAATATACCTAAGCGAACCCAAACATCTTCATAACTCATTGGTGAAAATGCCAAGACACAAGCAAGTATCTGCGAGGTGACCAGCATAGCCAGCACACCTCTTGAGGTAATAATGGTAGGTAACAGCTGCGATGTTAAATCGTTTGACTTAACCATAATAAGCTGTTTGCTAAAAGACTATCTAAGTTCAATAGGAACAGCGAAGACCACGTTTTCTTCTTCACCTGGGTTTTCAGCAACCGTGTGGCCACCTAGCTCTTTCAATCTTGTGACTACTTGCTGCACTAACACTTCTGGCGCAGATGCGCCGGCAGTGACGCCAACACGCTTAACGTTTGCGAACCAATTAACATCCACACTATCAGCATCATCAATAAGGTAAGCTTGGGTTCCCATCTTATCAGCAAGTTCCCTTAGTCGATTGGAGTTAGAACTATTTTTTGCCCCAACGACCAATAAAATATCAACTTTATCTGATAAGTCTCGCACTGCATCTTGACGATTTTGCGTTGCATAACAAATGTCATCTTTACGAGGCCCGTGAATTTGTGGAAACTTACTGCGCAATGCATCAATAACATCCGCTGTATCATCAACTGACAAAGTAGTTTGGCTGCAGTAAAATAAATTAGCTGCATCTTTGACTTGTAAATTGTCAACATCCTCTGGTGTTTCAACTAAGTAAATACCACCATTTGGATTATTGTATTGCCCCATCGTACCCTCAACTTCTGGGTGACCATGGTGACCAATGAGCACACATTCGGTGCCTTTGCGACTAGCACGAGTTACTTCCATATGCACTTTAGTCACCAAAGGGCAAGTTGCATCAAATACCTTTAGCTCACGGCGCTTTGCTTCTTGGCGTACTTGTTGAGATACCCCATGTGCACTAAAAATAACGATGCTTTCATCTGGTACCTGATTTAACTCCTCAACAAACACAGCCCCTCGTTTGCGCAGACCATCCACAACATATTTATTGTGAACAACTTCATGGCGCACATAAATTGGCTTTTCAAAAATATCTAACGCACGCTCAACAATGCTAATAGCACGGTCAACTCCGGCGCAAAAGCCACGAGGGTTTGCCAGCAAAATATCCATTAGTTTTTTACCTCAAGAATATCAACTTCAAAGGTGACTGGTTGCCCAGCTAAAGGGTGATTAAAATCAACAGTCACAGAGTCACCAGCGACTTCCCGAACTAATCCAGGCAATTCGGTACCGTCAGGCTGAGTAAATGCAATAATACTGCCCACTTTAGCAGGAGTATCAGCGCCAAACTTGCTGCGGTCTAAATAATAAACGTTATCTGGGTTTGGTTGACCGAATGCATCTTCCGGTTGTAAGTCAAACGACTTACTTTGCCCGGTTTTTAAGCCGAGCAAGCACTTTTCGAAGTTATCAGTAAGGCTACCATCGCCCATAAACAATTTTGCCGGTTTGTTATGCACTTTGGTTGAGTCTGCCGCAGACCCATCTTCAAGCTTAATTGAAAAGTGAAATACCACTTCAGATTTTGGGCCAATCACTTGCTCACTCATGCTTTTTCCTCCTGCGCTTTATCACCTTTAAAGGCATCAAAAATCAATAACCCAGCGCCGCAAACAATCGCCATATCAGCCACGTTAAACGCAGGATAATGCCAATTTTGATAGTAAAAATGTAAAAAGTCGATCACATAACCATGTATTAATCTATCTACAAGATTACCGATAGCGCCAGCAAGTACCATCGAGTATGCGCTACATAGTACCCAGCTGCTCGCCGATAATTTTTTCAACCAATACAGTAAAAGTGCACTGATAGCAATTGCGATAACACTTAAAAACCAACGCTGCCATCCGCCCGCTTCACTTAAAAAACTAAAAGCAGCGCCGTAGTTATGCATGTAAGTAAAATTAAAAAATGGTAATAACTCTATTGATTCATAGAGTTCCATATTTGCAACTACTACAGCTTTGGTTACGTAGTCTACTGCAAAAAGCACTAGACTCAGCCATAACCAGACTAAACCACTTTTTTGAGTTGTGTTAGTCACGTATTGCTCCTATGCAAATTGACGCTGTTCGCCTTCACCTTCTACGTTGCTCACACAACGACCACACAGCTCTTCATGTCCATCATGTGAGCCTACATCGTCACAGTAGTGCCAACAACGCTCACATTTAGCGGATTGAGTCGCGCTTAGTGCAATGTACAAACCATCAATTTCAGTTGCAATGGCACCTTCAGGTTTGGTATTCACCACTTCAACTTTAGCTTTTGAGGTTAATAATACAAAACGTAGCTCATCGACAATACGCTTTAACGAATCAGCTAGATCATCACCCGTATAAAGTGTTACTTCCGCTTGTAAAGTTGCACCTATAAGCTCTTCTTTACGTGCACTTTCAAGCACTCGGTTTACTTCATCACGCACTGCAAGTAGATTTTGCCAATAATCATTGCTCAATTGGCCTTCTGTTACATTTTCAAGACCTGCATACCAAACATCGGTAAATACGAATTGGCCTCGCTCACCTGGAAGTGCTTCCCAAATTTCTTGAGCCGTAAAACTCATGATAGGAGCCATCCAACGCGTCATCGCTTCAGCAATATGATACAGCGCTGACTGGCATGAACGTCTCGCATGACTGTCACTTTTTGCCGTATATTGGCGGTCTTTAATCACATCAAGGTAGAATGACCCAAGCTCGCCTGTACAGAAGTTCATAAGCTTCTGTGTTACAACTAACATTTGATAGTTGTCATAAGCGCTGATGATTTCTTTTTGCAGTTCTGCCGCGCGTGCCACAATCCAACGATCTAACTCAACCATGTCTTGTACTGCAACTAAGTCTGTTGCTGGATTAAAACCACTTAAATTGGCTAATAAATAACGACTGGTGTTACGAATACGGCGGTAACGATCGGCTGAGCGTTTAAATATTTCATCCGATACCGTCATTTCAGCAGTGTAATCTGTTGATGCAACCCATAAACGTAAGATATCCGCGCCGAGCTTATTCATTATATTCTGCGGCGAGATCACATTGCCTAATGATTTAGACATCTTGCGGCCGTTTTCGTCAACAGTGAAACCATGTGTTAAAACTTGACGATAAGGGGCATGGCCATTTATTGCCACTGACGTCATCATTGATGACATAAACCAGCCACGGTGTTGATCTGATCCTTCAAGGTATAAATCAGCTGGCCCCGTTAACTCTTCACGAGCATCAACAACGCACGAATGAGTTACGCCGGAGTCAAACCACACGTCTAATGTGTCTTGTACTTTAACAAACTGCTGAGCATCATCACCAAGCAACGTTTCAGGGTCTAAGTCATACCAAGCTTGAATGCCTTTTTCTTCAACCAATTTAGCGGCTTGTTCAATCAATTCTTGGGTGTTAGGGTGCAAGGCACCAGTATCTTTATCAACAAATAATGCAATAGGTACACCCCAAGTACGCTGACGAGATATACACCAATCAGGGCGCCCTTCTACCATGTTTGCAATACGATTTTCACCCCACTCAGGAAGCCATTGCGTATTCGCAATTTCGCTTAATGAATCTTGGCGCAAATTAGCTTGGTCCATGCTCACAAACCACTGCGGTGTAGCCCGGAAAATGATAGGCGTTTTATGTCGCCAACAATGTGGGTAACTATGTAAAAGCGCATGATGATGCATCAAAGTGCCATTTTCGACTAAGTGGTCAACAATACTCGCATTCGCTTTAAACACATGTTGCCCAGCAAAGATGGGCGTATCTGGTAAAAAGACACCGTTAGCCCCAACTGGATTAGCAACTTCTAAACCATATGCAAGACCTGCAGAGAAATCCTCTGGACCATGACCAGGGGCTGTGTGAACAATCCCCGTACCCGAATCTGTAGTTACGTGCTCACCTAAAATCACAGGCACATCAATTTCTAAAAATGGGTGCGCGACACGTAAATTTTCAAGTGCATGACCTTTTACATAGCCAAGTACGTGAAAGTGCTTAAAACCAAAGCGGTCAATAGCATCTTTAACTAACTCAGAACCCAGGATGATACGCTGCTCTTTGCCTTCGTCTTCTACTTGAACTAGCGCGTACTCAAGTCGCTCATTTACGGCTACAGCTCGGTTTGCAGGAAGCGTCCAAGGGGTTGTAGTCCATATGACAGTGCTTATTGTACCCGTACCTTCATGACCTTGTGCAAGCTCAAATGCATTAACAACTGCGCTTTGGTCAACAAAATCAAAACGCACATCAATCGCTGGTGATTGTTTATCTTGATATTCAACTTCTGCTTCAGCCAAGGCTGAACCACAATCAGTACACCAGTGCACAGGCTTGGCACCTTTATGTAAATGACCTTTATCAATAATGCGGCCCAATACACGAATAGCATTGGCTTCAAAATCAAAGTTCATTGTTAAGTAAGGTTTATCCCAATCACCAAACACGCCCAGGCGTTTAAAGTCTGCTTTTTGCCCTTCAACCTGCTTTGCTGCATACGCTCGACACTTTTCACGAAACTCCGCTGCTGACACTTTCTGTCCAGGTTTGCCAACTTTTTTCTCTACTTGTAACTCAATAGGCAGACCATGACAGTCCCAACCCGGCACATAAGGTGCATCAAAATCAGACAAAGTCTTTGACTTAATAATAATGTCTTTTAGGATTTTATTTACAGAGTGACCAAGGTGAATATCACCATTTGCGTACGGAGGGCCATCGTGCAAAATAAATGGCTTCTTACCTTTTTTCGCGTTACGAATTTGACCATATAGATCTTGCTCGTACCAAGCTTTAAGCATTTTTGGCTCGCGTTGCGCCAAGTTTCCGCGCATTGGAAACTCAGTTTCCGGTAGATTTAAAGTATGTTTGTAGTCGCTCATTTATCCTAGTTTCCGTATCGGCTACTTAAAATTAAAACATTGTTTGGCAGCTGCAACATCAAGTGTGATTTGCGCTGTTAATTGTTTCAATGTATCGAATTTCTGCTCATTGCGAAGCTTTTCAATTAGCTCCACTTGCATAAAATGCCCGTAGACATCTTGATTAAAATTAAACAAATGCACTTCTAACAGTGCCTTGGTGCCATTTAAAGTCGGCTTGTTGCCTATATTGGCAACTCCTTCATATCGTTTTTCAGCGACCGTTGCTATAACTGCAAATACGCCACGCACTGGGTTAACCTGCCTTTTTAAGGCTATATTGGCTGTGCGAAAGCCTAACTCTCGGCCTTTTTTCCAGCCATGTATCACTCGCCCAGAAATAGCATACGTATGACCCAACATATGATGTGCTTTGTCCAACCTACCTTCAGCAAGTGCTTCTCTAATCAAAGTACTACTAACTCTATGGTCGTTACGTCGAAAGCTGGCCGTGCTTTTCACATTCATATCGTGTATTTCACCCAAGCGCTCTAGCATTGCAAAGTCGCCAGCTCTTGCTTGACCAAAACGAAAATCATCACCCACAGTCAGCGCTTTCACACCGAGTTTAGCTATCAGCACTTGCTCAATAAACGATTCGGCTTCTTGACTTGCAAATTTAGCATTAAAGCTCACACAAATCACACGCTCTATACCTAACTTAGCGAGCAGTGACAATTTATCTCTAAGGCGCGTTAGCCTAGCTGGCGCGTGAGCTTTGGCAAAAAATTCTTGTGGTTGAGGCTCAAACAACATCACGGTACTTGGCAAACCATATTTTTGTGCGTCTTGCTTGAGCCCTTTTAGCACCTCAACATGCCCTAAATGCACTCCATCAAAGTTACCAATAGTCAACACGCAGCCAAAATGATGCGCCCGAATATTATGTATACCCCTGATCAGTTGCATAGTGTTAATGCCTTATTTGTGCAATAGTTGGAAAGTGAGCGATTATACCCAAGTTCCTCAAAAATGCGAACATCAAGATGTGTAGCCCTTTAGCTCTTTAATGGTTGACAATCTTACTCCCATTAACAGCATCGCGCCAAAATACACCATCGCAGCTTGAACTAATAAACCACTGAGTAACCCAACCTGCTGAATGAACGCCCAAGACTGCCAATCATATTGTAAAACCACAAAGTAAACACTGATAGACATAACAATGGCAGCAAAAATACTCTTCAGCGCAAATAACCAGGTAAAACTAGATACGCGATATACTCGCTCCTTGTTTAGTTGGCGATATAATAGATATGCGTTGCAACTCGCTGACAAAGAAGTGGCAAGCGCCAGCCCCAAATAACCTATAAAAGGGGCTAACATTAGGTTGAACACCATATTTAGCACCAGCGTTACAATACCAATTCGAACTGGCGTTTTAGTATCTTGACGCGCATAAAAGCCTGGAGCCAACACTTTGATCAGCATAAAGCTTACTAACCCCACTGCATATGCAGCAACACCATAACTTACAGCTTCAACATGATTCACTTCAGATGCAGCAAATGCACCGTGATTAAATAACACTGAGATAATTAATGGGCTGATTACTACAAGCCCCAACATGGCAGGAAAGCCGAGGAAAAGTACAAAACGCACTCCCCAATCTAGTGTATTTTGAAAATCTTCAAGTTTATCTCCTGCATGTAATTTTGATAAAGCGGGTAAAATAACCGTAGCAATACCAATTCCAAATAAACCTAGCGGAAACTCAATAAGTCTGTCTGAATAATACAACCACGCTATTGCACTAGTACCTAAAGATGTAGCAATTAAAGTATCTAACAACAGATTAATCTGACTTATAGATACACCAAACATGGCTGGCAGCATTAATCGGCGTACCTTAGTAACTTCTTTAGCATGCCAAGCAAATTTAGGCTTTTTAAGCATGCCTAACCGGTACAAAAAAGGAACTTGAAATGCAAGCTGCGCAACTCCCCCTACAAAAACGCCAATAGCCAGTGCATACGCACTCACAGTAAAAACATCTTGAAGCAATAAAGCACAGCAAATAATAGATATATTTAAAAGAACAGGCGTAAAAGCAGCAACCGCAAAACGGTTGTAAACATTTAATACTGCGCCACTGAGCGCCACTAAACTAATAAAAAATAAATAAGGAAATGTAAATTTTAGTAGCCCGCTTGCCAAGATAAACTTTTCGGCATTTTCACCGCCTTGCCACCAATCAATGAACCAACCAGCCCCAAATAAAGCAGCAATAACAGGTGACCCAACAACACCTAATAACGTAATACAAAGTAAAATTGTTCCCAACGTACCCGCGGCCTGAGCAACAAATATACGAACCGCATCATCTCCATGCTTTTCTTTTATTTCGGATAACACAGGCACAAACGCTTGTGCAAATGCACCTTCGGCAAATAAACGGCGTAAAAAGTTTGGAATACGATTTGCGAATAAAAACACATCTGCTGCAAGACCCGCACCGAGCAAATTTGCAACCACCGCATCACGTACAAGCCCCATTACACGTGATATCATGGTCATCGCACTCACAATCATGCCCGACTTAAACAACCCTTTAGTCACCCTTTTCCCCTAAAATAATTAAACGTGCTGTAAACTCGCCGATTATGCCATAGGATAAACCCGAATCGGCAGTTCATTTTGCGTAATTTAAGTAAAGAAAATAAAAATTCTTTCCCTAATGCTATGTGAACGATGCAAGGTTTGTTACAATACGCGCCATTAATCGCAACAGCCGGGGAATTTCTTTGGTTTTGATGTGATTCAAATGTCTGAGATCGCTAAATACAACAAACAAATTGTTGATGTTTTAGTGTGAACAGACAACCGATGACGAAGAAACAAAGGCCGCATTTGTCAAATTATATTGACTTTTGCGATTAAAACGGGCATATTCCTCGGCCTTTAAATTAAGCTTATTTTAAGATTGTTAGGAGCAAACCTTGGCTAACATCAAGTCTGCAAAAAAACGCGCTATTACTAGCGAAAAACGCCGCCAGCACAACGCAAGCCGTCGTTCAATGATGCGTACTTACTTCAAAAAAGTAATCGCTGCAATTGAAGCTGGTGACAAAGAAGCTGCAACTCAAGCATTTGCTGTTGCAACACCAATTTTAGACCGTTACGCAACTAAAGGTCTTATTCACAAAAACAAAGCTGCTCGCCATAAGAGCCGTATAGCTGCTAAAATCAAAGCTCTATAATTTGTTTTTGATTGAAAAAACCGACGAAAGTCGGTTTTTTTATATCTGAATTTTAACTAGCTAATTTCTAAATCGGGATAGAATTTTTTCAACATAGCCGCTATTTTTTTCGGAGAAAAGGGCTTAACAACAAAACCTTTTGCTCCTAACTCAATGGCATCTTTTACGTTTTCTACCGTGGAATGTGCTGAAACCATAACAACGTTTAGATCAGGGTTAATTTCATTTAACTGAGCGATTATCTCTTTACCATCCCCATCTGGCAGCTCAATATCTAAAAAGACAATATCAAAATGCTGTTCTTCACATGCACTGATACACTGACGGATCGTTGATGCTTCCTTTACATGTTCAATTCCTAGGTGCATTAAGGTTTGGTGTAAAAAACTGCGCACCGTGCCAACATCATCGACGATTAGTATTGAGATTTGTTGATCCATAATCCTTTCCCATAGGCTGCGACATAAAAATACGCTATTATTTAAATAATAGAACTATTATAGAGTGCTGCAACTAAAAGGCTACACCTAAGCATGTCAAACAATTTAAAAAAACAGAAAAAACAAGCATTACTTGGCAAAGTACAAGGAAAGCATAAGGCACGAATAAAAAAGACACCGGATAAAGGTAACCCTACGGTAGAAAAAGCAGCACTGACTGCAGATAACCAACCCACTGCAGATAAAAAATCCACTGGAAAGTGGCTAGCGCTTGCCATTTTTGCGCTGTTAATACTTATTTTCCCAAAACCAAAGCTAATCACCTATGAAAAGCTAGGCCTAGTGTCACAAAGTGTATATTGGGATGGTTTACCGGGTATTAACCCTGTTTTGTTTGATTCTCACTTGCACCCTCGCCCAGCTCTAGAACGTAACACACTGTATTTATGCGCTAACCTAAACGACCCGAATACCTGTCAAAGGTACGAAATATTAGAACAATCTGGTGTCTTTTTTGCGCTGAAGAAGCTAATTATTGATTAAAAAAACTAATCTGAAAATTATAAAAATACTCGCTTGAAGCATGGTTAAATGATCACCATAATGGCGCTCCTTTAATCTACAATGGAAGACCATACAGACCATGCTCAACGAGTTCAACTGGCTCATTAATATCGTATTGCTAGTACTAGGCTTAGGTGCCTTTTTCATCAATCAAATTACGCTTCTACGCGCAGCTGCGATTGCTGCATGTGGCTTGCTGTTTTTATCATTCAGTTTGGATCTAGTCAATACAAGTGTGGTATCTAACTTAAGTCTCATTCTAATTAATACTTTTTATTTATTTAAAGTATACACTTTTGCCCAAATAGAACTTAGTTAGTAGTCATCCTAGTTCGACTAAGCTAAAATCCTAGCCATACTCTCAGTTTGTTTTACAGGTGTAGTATGGCTATGACAGATGAAGAACTATTTTTGGCATCCATGGGCGATGTAACCCCACTGGCACAAACGAATCATGTTGAGCTAACCCGCATAAAGCACTCCCCCACAATATCTCAATTAGAAAAGCGTCGCGCAGCACAACAGGAACTCGACTTCGACAATAACTTTCTGTCGACAGAGTATGTTGACTTACTTGATCCGTTTGAATTGCTGGCGTTTAAAAAATCGGGTGTTCAAGAAGGGGTATACAAAAACTTGCGTTTGGGGAAATATCAGATTGACGCAACATTAGACTTACATGGAAAAACTTTTTATAAGGCTCGTAGTGCTTTGTTTGACTTTATGTTGGATTGCTACAGCCGAAATATCAGAGTACTGCTAGTAAGACATGGACTTGGCCTAAAAAGTAAGCCCTTTCCAGCGATACTTAAAAGCTATACCAATAAGTGGCTACAAGAAATGCCTCAAGTACTGGCTTATCACAGCGCACTAAGCTGTCACGGCGGTAGCGCGGCAACCTATGTTTTGCTCAAAAAAAGCGAAGAAAAGAAAATGGAAAATAAAGAACGTCACGCTAAGCGATAGTTACACTCTCTGTAACCTTAGGCTCACGTAATTCATTTGCTTGAGCCTTAGTAAACCAAGCTGAAACACCTAAAAGAATGACTGAAAAAAGGACAATTGAGAACTTTACGCCACTTTGTTTACTTTTCATTTATAGCCTTCTGTTTTTATTATTTTTTTACTAATCTACTGAATATCCCCTGAACTAACAAGGTGTTTTTATATACAGCAAAATGAATGTAAAGTGAACTTTTTATGACCCAAAAGGTACAAAGGAAAGATTAAAAAGCAAATGTAATACCAATTGCATTAAATAAATGACCAGATATTGCGATAGATAAATAACTTAATCACAAGGCAAAGTTCCGGTATGTCGTTATTCTACATGAGTCACTTTTAACGCAGTTAATAAGCCATCTAGCTCGCTAGAATGATCAATGTTTTAATAAAATTGGCATAAAAGTCAATCTTCACAAGACTGTGCTACAAATCTAAAGTATACCTTTATTATTCCATACAGCTCTAGGGGCTTATATTAATATCCTTTTGACGTATCAACGACATTCTTAAGGCTTTCATTATTTAATAAAGCTGAGTAATTTATTGCTATCTGCTCACACACAACAGATACACTGGTCAGCGCTGCACAGTGGGGAGTTATTGAGACTTGAGGGTGGTGCCAAAATGGATGTGAATTATCAAGCGGCTCTTGTGTAAATACATCTAAGCTTGCTCCAGCCAACTCATCATTATCCAATGCCCATAGTAAATCTTCATCATTAACATGTTGGCCCCTGGCTACATTGATTAGAACACAATGGCTAGGCAGTTGCGCAAATAAGCTTTTATTTAAAATACCTTCCGTGTGCTTTGTTAAAGGAAGCAAACACACTAAATAATCTAAATCGGCCAAAAACAGATTGAGCCCATCTTGGCCTGTATAGGTCGTTATGTTTTTTAGTTGTTTAGGGCTTGCTGACCAACCACTGACCAAAAAGTCATTTAAAACCAACTTATTAGCCACCGTTTTACCTAATTCACCCAAGCCCATAATGCCAACATGATTTCCAATATGTGCTCGCTTAGGTTTCCATATGTTTTGCTGCTGCTGTGCCAAATACTGCTTTACTCTTAGTTTATGGGCTAAAATATGTGCGAGTACGAACTGTGCCATGTCATCAGCTAATTGGTTATCCACAATACGTGTTACAACGACCTGCTTTGCAAGTAAGTTTATTGCGATACCATCAACTCCTGCACCAAAAGATTGCACCACTTTTAAATTAGGTAACTGTACCCAAAGTTCATCCGGCGCGTTCCACGCTAAGACAAATTCAACTTGGGCTAAGTCAGGGCAATTCGGCCATTCGTAAATCTCAACATTCGGTAAAAGAGATTTTAACCTGCTGAGCAACTTCTCATTGTTTCGTTGCATTACACAAACAAGTAATGACATAGATAACTCTAATTTATATTCAATAAAGCTATGCTAACTAAATCACAGTTAAAAGCCCAGTGAGTTATCAAACAACTCAGTCATTCAATGTCATATAAATGACAGAATTTTGCAACATGGATGTCACTAGATATTTTTAATCTAATATGAATGATATTCAATAGGACCGTTTTATGATCAGTGTCGATAAAGTGATCGAAGCCAATTTACCGCAGTTAGAACACTCTCCAAAAGTGAAAGGGCTAGTTAAAAAAGGGCTTGGCTACTTGTTACATGAACAAGAGTTTGTTGCATTTGCTGACACTTACCCACACCTTCAAGGCATTGAATTTGTCGAGCAAGTGCTAGACGAACTAGATTTTGACGCTCGCTATAAACCTAAGCAAATTGAACATATCCCCAGCGAAGGAAGTGTTGTTATTGTCGCAAATCACCCTATCGGCTCATTAGATGCTCTCGCTTTGATCCGAGTTATCGCTAAAGTGCGTCCAGATTTAAAAGTAATAGCCAATCGCATGTTAATGTCACTCACACCCATGCATTCACTGCTCCTACCTGTTGATAACCTCTCTGGCACAAGTAGAAAAAAAGAACTTGCCAATATTCAAGCCCATTTAAAACAAGAAGGTGCATTGTTAATATTCCCAGCCGGGGAGGTATCACGACTTGGCCCTACAGGTATCAAAGATTGTAAGTGGAACTCTGGCTTTTTACGTATGGCTAAAAAAGCCAACTGCCCGATATTACCAGTGTTTATTAAAGCTAAGAATAGCCCTCTGTTTTATGGCACATCAATGATTTATAAACCACTTGCAAGTTTACTCCTAGTTAAAGAGATGTTCAAACAACGGCAAAAGTCACTAGAGTTTGAAATTGGTGCAAGTATTCCACCCGAGTCATACATCATTGAGAATTTAAAAGATAAAGAAGTCGTTGGCCTCATACGTAAGCAGTTATATCGTCTAAACAGCAAAAAAACTTTGCCACTTAAAACACAAACTCCCATTGCAGTCCCAGAGTGCAAAAAGGAGCTAAAAAAAGCACTAGAAGCATGTGAGGTGCTCGGCCAAACTCAAGACGGCATGCAAATTTATTTATACCAATATCAAGGTAGTTCCGTAATTTTCAGAGAGCTTGGCAGGCTCAGAGAAATTGCATTTAGAGCTGTAGGTGAAGGCAGTGGCAAACGTCGCGATATAGATAAATATGATATGCACTACCAGCATTTAGTATTGTGGGATCCCAAGCAGTTAGAATTAGTTGGTGCCTATCGCCTTGCAAGTGCCAAACAGGTGCTTAGTGAATATGGTCAACAAGGTCTTTATACCGATAGTTTATTTAACTACTCTGAAAAAATGCAACCATACTTTGAGCAAGGGCTAGAACTTGGTCGCAGCTTTGTTCAGCCAAAATATTGGGGCAGAAAGAGCTTAGACTATCTTTGGTATGGTATTGGTGCGTTTGTTAAACGCTACCCTGAACATAGGTACTTATTCGGCGCAGTTAGCTTATCAAACAGTTTACCTGATGAAGCAAAAGCAATGTTGGTTTACCACTACAAGCACTATTTTGCCCGACTTGCAGACCATGCAGAACCTAAAAATGAGTTTAAGTTTACGAATCAACAACTAAGTCAATACCAAACACTATTTGATGGACAGGATATTAAAGAAGATTTTGCAGAGCTTAAACATGTGCTTGCAAACTTGGGGGCTCAAGTTCCCACACTATTTAAGCAATATACTGAATTTTGTGAGCCTGAGGGCGTTAATTTCTTGAGTTTTAGTATCGATCCAGACTTCAATAATTGTATTGATGGCTTAGTCCTTGCTGATTTAACACAAATAAAGCCACAAAAAGCCAAAAGATATTTAGGCTAACCTCACTGAGGTATGCATATCAATATATCTACCAATATGTATACCTTACGCACTTTGGTAAGCCAATAAAGCAGTGTACACTGAAATGACCGTTAGTCATCAAAGGTGTCATTGTGGTAAAGCTATTTGCTCAATTATGTATTGCGTTAGTTGTTTTTTTGCTTGTTAGTAGCTATCAAGAAAAGGATATGCTGGCAGACTCAGGCACACAACCAGCGCCATATTTTTCACTGCCCACACTGTCTTCACAAGTGCGAGTAAGCTTAGCATCACTACAAGGCAAAAAAACCGTTGTTTACTTTTTTGCCCCATGGTGTCAAGTTTGCAAACTGAGTATGCCCAACCTGGATAAGCTATATGAGCAAAAAGACATTAATGCAATTGCTATCGCATTAGATTATGACAATGTTGAACAAGTACAAAACTTTGCCTCTGACCTTGATCTGACATTACCTATCTTACTGGGAAATCATAATATCTCAGCCAATTATCAAATTAGTGCTTATCCGAGCTACTACGTTTTAGACGAAAACAGTCATATTATTGCACGCTCAGTTGGCTACTCAAGTGAACTAGGATTACGTTTAAGACTGTAAGTTTATGTAGTATAAAATGACACTTTGTTACCCAAATCTAAAACACTTAAACATTAACTAAAGATACACTAAACCCTGTTATTTTCTTATTGATTTCAGGAATCAAAATGCTCTCTTTTGCTCATAAACTAACGTTTCCTCTTTCACCCATCATGCTATGTTTTGCACTTGGTGCTCAGGCCCAAGACAAATCAAATAAAATGGAACATATAGAGGTGCATTATAAACGCAGCAGTATTACCAGCACCATTACTGAAGATACCGAAAAGCTGATAGAAATGCCCGGTGCGATGGGCGATCCATTACGCGCAGTTTTTGCATTACCAGGCGTTGTTGCCGCAGGCGGGTCGATGAGTGAACCTGCTGTTCGAGGCTCATCTCCAAATGACAATATTTTTGAAGTTGACTTTATGCCAGCGGGGTATATTTTTCATGACTTTGGCAGTTCAATTTTCAACCGGCACATCATTCAAGATTTTCAACTTTATTCTGCCGGATATGGGGCAGCCTACTCCAATGCCACTGGCGCAGTATTTGACGTCACGCTGCGTAACCCCAAATACCAACCAATTACCACAACACTTGATTTCACTATGTTCAATGCTGGTATGTTCATTGAAGGCCAAGCCACAGACAATACTGCATTCTATTTCTCTGCACGCAAAAGTACCCTACCACTGTTTTTCTCAGAGGGTGAAGAGCTAGAAGATGACGATGGTGAGAAAAATGGCGTTATCATCAACGATGCTCCTGATGACCATGATTACCAAGGAAAGTGGTTATGGGACATTAATAACAATAACACACTCACTTTTAACTTTACTGGTGCTGAAGATTCAGCAGCAGCAGGGTTCAACGAACGTGCTGAATTAGCCCAAAAAACACCAGAGTTTCAAGGCGATGCTACATACATTCGAGAATTTAATAGCCAAAGCCTGTTATGGGATCATTACAATAAAGATTACCACCTTAAGGTTGGGGTTGGTGTGCTCGATCACTCTGGACGCCTTGAGTATGGTAAGCAAGCATCGCTCAGTGCAGGGTATTTCGAGCAAGAAAAAGAACAACAGTATAGCTACAAAGCGCAATTAAATTACCGTATTAGTTCACAGCATAGATTAATCACTGATTTTGCCTATTTTGATAATGAAACAACGTATACATACGATACATTTCAATATTTATGTACTGAGCTTGACCCAGACTGCGATATTAAAAAAGGCGAGCGTATCAGTGGTAAGCAACACATTGGCATCGATTCAGGGTTTATCGGTCTTACACATGTTTGGCAAGTAACTAACAAACTGCAATCTGAGCTTGGTGTACAACTTCAACACAATGATTATACTGATGAGGACTTTATCTCTCCTCGTTTAGCGCTAAATTATTACCTATCAGGTAGCAGTACGATAATAGCTAAATTTGGCCAATATAACCGAATGCAAGATGTTGACTACATAATCCCACAAGTTGGTAATCCAAAATTAAAGTCACAAACATCAGAACACTTCACTCTCGGCTTTGAACAGCAACTTGAAAACGAATGGTCATGGTCAGTGGAAGGGTATTACAAAACCATGGATGACTTGCCACTGGCAATTGATGCTAGCGCCCCAGATGCTCATCTACTCTATACTAATCAGGTAGAAGGACGCGCTTATGGTGTTGACTTGCTAGTGAGCAAAAATAAAACCGACAATTGGTATGGCTGGGTTTCGCTCAGTTATGCTAAAAGTGAGCGCACAGATACTAGACAAAATATTACTCGAGATTACTTTGCCGATACACCTCTAGTATTCAATGCTGTCCTCCACTACGAGATTAACGAACTGTGGGAAGGCGGTTTTAACTTTACCGCTCGCAGTGGGCAAGCTTATACACCTATTGTTGGTGTTCGAGAAAACCCTGAGCATGCCAACCGATTTTTACCTGTTTATGGTGACGCCTTTTCTAAACGGCATGACTTATATCATCGGCTTGATATTCGCTTTGAAAGAAAAACACAGCTATTTGGCCTTGATGGCAAGCTCATTCTTGAGCTTATGAATGCTTACGGACAAGACAACATTAGCTACATTGATCTTGACTACAAGAAAGTAAATTCCGTTGATGATTTATATATTAAAGAAGAGCAAGACGATTTTGAAATGCGCCCTTCCATTGGCTTTAGCGTTACTTTTTAACTTGTATCTTGCGTCATAATTTCCCCTTCTAGGGCTTGTGTTTTACCGCCAAGCCCTGCATGATCTCGCTGTTACACCAAATTGAGCATGAGTAAAAAGCTAGGGAGTGAGCCATTAATGCTTCCAATTTAGTTTAATACGTTTGTTCATTGGCCTTATATTCGATTTTAGGAGTCATCATGCCAAAAGCCTGTGCCTATCATATTTTGGTAAAAACTGAAAAAGAATGCCTAGCAATCAAAGCGAAGCTCACCAAAGGAGGCGATTTTAATAAACTCGCCAAACAACACTCTTTGTGCCCATCAAAAAAACGCGGTGGCGACTTAGGCGAGTTTAGCAAAGGCGATATGGTCAAAGCATTTGACGACGTTGTATTCAAAAAACCCCTTTTTGAAGTGCATGGCCCTGTTAAAACCAAATTTGGTTACCACCTGATCAAAACGCTCTACAGAAGCTAATCTCTTTTTTCGATGACAGTGATTGCTTTTAGTCACTTTCATTGCGCTAAAAAACCTCTAAACTGAAGACATTAAAGTTAATCAACAATGAGGGTTTTATATGTTTACTGTTATTTTTGGTCGTGAAGGTTGCCCATACTGCGTACGTGCAAAAGAAGTTGCTGAGCGCTTAAGAGCACAAAGAGATGACTTTAACTTTCGTTATATAGACATAATCAAAGAAGGTGTGAGTAAAGAAGACTTAGAAAAGTCTGCAGGCAAGCCCTGCCCAACCGTCCCACAAATTTTCATCGACCAAGATCACATTGGTGGATTTACTGAATTTGAGGCTTATGCCAAAGAACACTTAGATTTATATCGTTAATGTGAATATTAATGCAATTAAAACCGAGCTATTGGCTAGGTTAAAATATCTTCAGCAATAATCGTTTAGTAAATACATTGTTAATTACCCCAAAAGCGAGCGATTAAAAAACGTACAACTTCAACTACATATAAATTAGTTCTAATTAGTACAAGCATTTGATTCGCTTTTCCTATACAATGCGCGCCTCTTTAAATTCGTTGAGGCGCATTAATGTCAGAACCAGTCACGTTTGAATCTTTAGATCTTTCTCCTGCAATTTTAAAAGCAGTCGAAGAGCAAGGATACAAGACACCATCTGAGATCCAAGCTCAATGTATACCGTTATTGCTAGAAAGAAAGGACGTACTGGGACTAGCGCAGACGGGTACAGGTAAAACAGCAGCATTTGCATTACCATTATTGAACAATATTGACCCGGCTACTAAGCAGCCACAAATTTTGGTGCTTGCACCAACTCGCGAACTTGCTATCCAGGTAGCAGAAGCGTTTGAACAATACGCTAAATACACTAAAGGTGTTGAAGTACTCGCACTTTACGGTGGCCAAAGCTATGGCATTCAATTAAGTGCTCTACGCCGTGGTGCACAAATTATTGTTGCAACACCAGGTCGCTTGATTGACCACATCAATCGTAAAACCATTGATCTGTCTAATTTACGCGCGCTTGTGCTGGATGAAGCTGATGAAATGTTACGTATGGGTTTCATCGATGATGTTGAAAGCATCATGGAAAAAACGCCAAAGAATAAACAAACTTGTTTATTCTCAGCAACCATGCCAAAACAAATTCAGTCTATTTGTGCTAAATACTTAGACAACCCAGAGCAAGTGCATATTTCTGCACGTAACTCTACGGTATCGACCGTTGAGCAAGTGTTTTGGCGTGCAAGTGTACACAAAAACAAGGGTATTGTTCGTTTCTTAGAAGCTGAAGATTACGATGGTGCAATTGTATTCGTTCGTACTCGTAATGATACTGTACAGTTAGCTGAATTACTTGAGCAGCAAGGCTTTTCAGCCGCTCCGCTTAATGGTGATATGAATCAGCAAGCTCGTGAACGTACGGTTGAACGTTTGAAAAATGGCCTACTAGACATCGTTATTGCCACAGATGTTGCAGCACGTGGTCTAGACGTTGACCGTTTAAGCTTGGTTATCAACTATGATATTCCACAAGACAGTGAAGCATATGTTCACCGTATTGGTCGTACCGGCCGTGCAGGACGTTCAGGTAAAGCGGTCTTGTTTGTGAAGCACAATGAACGTTACTTACTACGTAATATCATGCGTCACACTAAGTCAGAAATTGCTGAAGTTGAATTACCATCAGCTGCTGCGGTAGAAGCGAAACGAATTGCAGGTTTACAAACTAAACTTGCAACCGCGCTTGAGCACAAAGACATCACTTTCTTTAACGATGTTGCTAAAGACTTAGCACAAAAGCTTGACTTAAGTTCAGAAGATTTAGCCGGTGCATTGCTTTGTTTAGCTCAGCAACAGTCTCCGCTTAAAGTTGAAGAAATTAAGTTCCAACAGCGTGAACGTCGTGAACGTGATGACCGCCGTGAAGGCCGTGGACGTGATGACCGTCGCGAAGGCGCTCGTGGTGAACGTAAAGGTCGTGAAAGCCGTGACAATCGTGGTGAACGTCCAGAACGTGCCCCACGTAATAGCTCTCAAGGCCCTATGGATACTTACCGTATCGAAGTAGGTCGTGACCATGGTGTTCAAGTTAAGAACATTGTAGGTGCAATTGCGAACGAAGCTGATATTTCAAGCAAGTTCATTGGTGATATCCGTTTGTTCAATGAACACAGTACGGTTCAATTACCACAGAACATGCCTGCTGATGTCGTATCACATTTTCAGAATGTGTTCATCTGCAAGCGTCCTATGAAGTTGACTAAGAGTGCACATTCAGCTGACGCGGGTAACTCTGAACCACGTAGTGGTGATAAGAAGCGCAGCTTCAGCAAAGACTCTCGCGGTGAAGGTAAACGTGCTCCTCGTCGTGATGGCGAGCGAAAAGAACGTCGCCCAGTAAGCTTTACAGCTTAATAGCCAGTCCCAACAAAGCCGCTTAAAAGCGGCTTTGTTATATCCAACACGCACTCTTCACATCCGCATTAGATGAATCATCTGCTTTATGCTACATTTTTGGTCCAGACTAAAAATCGAGCACTCACATGGCACTACTTTATCGCTGTTATCACTTTATTTTAAAATGTATTGTTGTCTTAATTGGTGTGCCTAATCCAAAGTTACACCGAGGTGAGGATGCGCTCGAAAACGCCATAAAAGCACTGCAACTTAAAAATGGCAGTCATGTGCTCATTGTTACAGATAAAACACTCATTGAGCTGCCAATCATCATTGAGCAACTAGCCTGTATCGCAAAGCAAGATCTCACACCTATCATTTTTGATGACGTTAACCCTAACCCAACCATCAAAAACGTTGAACAGGGTTATCTCCACTACCAACAAAATCACTGCCATGCAATTATCGCCATCGGTGGAGGGTCGGTTATTGATTGTGCTAAATTAATTGGTGCCAAAGTGGTAAAACCCAATCAAGCGGTCTCTGATTTTAAGGGGCTATTTAAAGTACGCAAGCGTCTACCACCTAATATTGCAATCCCTACTACCGCAGGTACTGGTGCTGAAACCACCGTTGCAGCAGTCGTTAATGACCCGCAAAAACAACTTAAATATGCCGCTACAGACTTTACGCTGGTGCCGCAACATGCGGTATTGATGCCGCAGTTGAGCACCAGTTTACCTGCACACTTAACCGCAACAACAGCGCTAGATGCTCTAACTCATGCAATAGAAGCACTATTGAGTATTAACTGTCTGTCATTTAGCCGACAACACGCCTTACAAGCGTGCGACCTCATTTTTAGCTATTTGCCAAGCGCGTATTGTAAAGGTTCAGATTTATATGCCAGAGAGCAGCTGTTATTAGCATCATTTTATGCAGGGCAAGCTTTCACACGTACCTCAGTAGGATATGTACACGCTATTTCTCACCAACTAAGTGCAAACTATGGCACAGCACACGGCTTATCCAACGCAGTATTATTACTGCCAGTATTACGCTGGTATGGCAACAGAGTAGACAGCACGTTGGCATTAATCGCGCGGCACTGCCGCTTAACGTCTTTAGATTACCCGATTGCTCAACAAGCACAGGATTTACTCTGCCATATTGAGCAACTACTGGACAGTATGCACATTCAAGTGCATTTTGAAGAGCTACGTCAAGAAGATATTGACACACTGGCGAGCAGCGCGCTCAAAGAGGCACACCCAGATTACCCTGTCCCTTGCTTTATGAACTTAAAAGAATGCCAAAATATTTTACTCTCTGTGAGTGCTAAAGCTTAAACCGCTCTACCAATGCAGTTAACGAGTTGGCAAAGCGGCTCAAAGACTCACTAGCTTGAGCCATATGCTGCATTTCACTGGCATTTTCTTTGGCGGTATGTTGAGCGTTTGCCATCACACTTTCAATTTGCTGGCAATGTGACACTTGATCATTCGCGGCGTCACTGGCTCGACTGCTTAACCCATTAACTTGTATCAAAATCTGTTCAATCTGCTCAATAGCCTCAGATAGCGACTCACTGCGTTGTGCACAGGCCTGAGTTCCCCCTTGGCCATCAACAATCGCACTGTTCGCAAGTTTTGTATCCTGCTGGAGCGACTCAATCATAGTATTAATTTCATTAGTCGAAGATTGCGTACGTGCTGCTAAAGTTCTCACCTCATCAGCAACCACAGCAAAACCACGCCCTTGCTCTCCTGCCCTAGCAGCTTCTATCGCCGCGTTTAGTGCCAACAGGTTTGTCTGCTCTGCAATAGATACTATGGTATCTAAAATTGAGCCTATGCTCTGACTATGCTGAGTTAATTTATCCATTACCTCTACTGCATTTGCCATTTTACCGTTAAGAGACAACATATGTTGCCTGTTATCGTTGGCAATTTTATTCACACTCAGGCTTTGTTGCTCTGCTTCTTTAATACTATTTAACGTAGTGGCAGACTCCTCACTAACCTGCTGAGCGCTTTGTGCTATGTCAGATGCCAATCCGGCAGCACTATCAATACGTTTTAGTTGCTGCTGAGAGTTGTTCGCCAAAACCTGACTTCGTTGCTGTGAAGAATCAGACATTTGCTCTAGCTCATGTACTTTAGTATTAATGTCTTCTAATAACACTCTTAAGCTGTCTTTTACTCTATTAATATTGTCGATCAGCATGCCAAACTCATCGTCACTGCGCTTTTTCATTGCCCGAGAAAAGTCACCTTCAGCTAAATAGCCCAGCATTTTATTGACTGCCGCCAAAGGGCCTAACATAGCTCGGCTGGTTGATATAGCAATGAAAACAGCTAGCAAAATGAAGATAAGTGCCATCAACAATGCCGCATTTTGAGCTTGCTCTATTTTTTGTTCCGCACTGTTTTCGTAATAACTCAACTGGTTATCTGATACCTGTTGCAATTCTCTGAGTGTATTTTGTACTCGCTCAGTTGCAGACTCAGCCTGTTGATAGGCTGTTTGAGTTTGGGTAATGGCAGAGAGCTTACTGTTCACACGCCGATAAAGGTGACCGGGCTTATCTAAAAGTTCACTCATAATCGCTAATTGTTCACTAAATTCGCTCAGTAATGGTTCAACCTCCAACCCCTGAGCTTGGCGCTTTAAAAACTCAAAGTTGTTTTGAATATTACCTAGTAAAAATTGCACGCTTTGTTGCTGCTCTTGCCAGTTATCTAGTTCCAACTGGTTTGCGACCTTGATGTTGTCACTCAAAGTATACATCATGTCATCAATACGAATACCTGTACCTGCAACTTCGGCTAGCTGTCGCGCGTTATCTGTTTCTACTAATTCCAAATTCAACATTGCATCGCTTGCTATGGAGCGACTTTGTTCAAACTGCCCCACACTATTTTTTATTGCTAATCGCTGAGCTAATACCGTTTGTTTGGCTGATAATAATGATTTTGCATGCTGATCTATATTTGTGCTCACTGACACAATATCTTTTAGTAACGTAGAAAATTGTGGGTTATTTGCTGTAACATCATGTAAGTCAGATAATTTTCTCTGATAACCCTGCTGTAATTGAACAAAACGATTTTCTATTTCTTTGACTTTTGTTGGGTTGTTTTCACTAAATGCCTTTGAAACTAACTTGCTTAATGCACTTTGCTGTAACTGTAATGCATTAGCTGTTTTCAAGATTGGTAACGCGACATTTTTGACTTTGCTGTTGGCATGATTTATTTGCTTGAGCGCCGTGTAGGCTAATGCGCTAGATATTAACAATAGCGCACCAAGACTAGAAAAGCCTAATATGATTTTCTGCTTGATAGAAAGTTTTTTAAACATTTGGTTAACAGTGCGGTACGCACACTCCTAATACAAATCAAAGGGTTAATATTTCACACTTATCTAGAAATTAGAATAAAAACTTAAAAGTTTATTTTATATCAAACCTCTACATTGCATAAAAGGCCATAAAACCTTTTAAACATGGCACAACTGAGCAAACTAAACAACTTTCAACTTGTGATTTTATTCATATCTCGACTCTATCGAATCATAAAATATCTTTTTCAATATTGATCTTTATAACCTGCTCTGCGTTAAACAAGTTACTTTTTATCATTAACGGCTTTCTATACCTGCACAATCAAAAAGTTACACACTAAACTGTGCCTATGTAAGAGTTACAAAGTACCTTTACTGTATGTGTAAATTCTACAACCGTGCATGTCTTAATTGCAGAAACTCATATTAAAATGCATAACTGTATGAATAATATATAAATTGATATAGGCACGTTTCTTGAATTAATCTCAGCTAAATATAAAAAGGAAGAGATAGTAATGAAGATGATCAAATACTACTTGCTGCTATTTTTATTATCAGTGGCTTTTGTTGTCCTGAGCTACCACAATTGGTTTTTCTTGCCCGCGTTATGGCTATGCATTTCTCTTGCATGTGTCTTATTCGCTTACAGTACAAATTATCCGAGTGTATTTAGAAAATCAGCAACAGGGTCTATTCCTGTTTGGATAAAATGTATTTTACTACCCTACTTACTCGCCACACAGCTTTATAATGCGTTTATGAGGCATCATGACAAAGTACCTGCAATACAAAAAATTACCGATGACTTATTCCTTGCCTGTCGTTTATTTCCCAGTGATGTAGATATGTTAGAGTCTAAGGGCGTCAACGCTATTTTAGATGTAACTGCTGAGTTTGATGGATTAAATTGGTCTGCTCAACAGGAAAACCTCTATTATCTTAACATTCCGATTCTTGATCATTTTTCGCCAACTCAAGAGCAACTTGAACACGCTATTAACTGGATTAAAGCGCAACACCAACTCAATAACAAAGTAGTTGTACATTGTGCCTTAGGGCGAGGCCGCTCATTTTTCATGCTTTGTGCCTATTTGCTTGCTTCAAAGCCTGACATATCGGTTAGAGAGGTTATAGAGCAAGTTCAAGAGATCAGAGGGACAGCCCGCTTGAATAAAAAGCAGCTAAAACGTTTGGTGAAGCTAAGTAACCAACTTAAAGCGCATCAAGCGCATAACCTAAGTTTGATCATTAACCCAGCATCAGGCTCTGGAAAATGGTTTCAGCATGATAACGCCATTATTGGTGAATTAACCAAAAAGTACACACTCTTATTTCATTTCACCAAAGCAGATACCGATGTTAAAAAACTCAGCGAGTCATTAATTGAGAGCCATGAAGAACCACATACTTTAGTTGCCTGTGGTGGTGACGGAACCGTTGGGCAAGTAGCCTGTGCAGTAAAAAACACCCAACACCACCTAGGTATTATTCCTATGGGCACAGCCAATGCACTCGCACATGTTTTATGGGGGTTTTCTAGCAAAATTGACCCAATAAGCGAAGCTTGCGATGCCATAATCCAGCATAAGACTGTCAAAATGGACACTATGCAATGCAATGGAAAAACCGCCTTGCTAGTAGTCGCACTGGGCCTTGAGGAACAAATGATTGACAATGCCAGTCGCGAACAAAAAAACGAGTTAGGCCAACTTGCCTATATTAAAGGTTTTTTTAGCGCTTTAGTTACCAATAAAGCGCTAAACATCCACCTTAAGTTAGATCAAGAGCCCCAACATGAAGTTAAGTGCAGTAGTATTGTAGTTGCTAACGCTGCACCATTTAGTACCGTATTAGCACAAGGCTGTGGTGCCCCTAATTGGCAAGATGGTTTGTTGGATGTCACCCAGCTTGATCACACAGACAGCACAACAGAACAACTCACTACTTTGGCTGAACTATTTAATAACAGTGTGCGCGCACCTGATGCGCAAAATAAGAATATAAAACATTGCCATGTAAAGCATATACAAATTAACAGCGACCAAGACCTTAAGTATTCAATAGACGGAGAAATTGACAGTGCAACGGAGCTAAAAATTCACGTACTACCCGCAAGTTTATCTATTATCGCGTCTTAACCCATTATAAATTAGCGTTAAAATAAGGTAGACTAAGAAAAGCGGGAGTGAAAAGGATAAAATTGTGAAAAGCGTTTTGTTGGTTGATGATGATTTAGAATTTACAGATATAGCATGTCGGATAATAGAATATTTAGAGTGTGAGGTATTTAGCGCTGCAACACTAAAAGAAGCAAAACAGTGGCTTGATACGCAACATTTTGATCATGTGTTACTTGATTTCATGTTGCCTGATGGCAGTGGTTTGCACTTGCTGGATCATATCAACGTTAATGGCATATCAACACAAGTTACCATGATCACAGGTCACCCGTCAGTTAAAAACGCCATTGCACAAATATGTAGCACAGAAATTGGACATTTAACTAAACCAATTGATGCAGACGACCTAAAGCAAGTATTGTGTAACGCAGGGGGAAGTAACTTACCTGAAAAAAATAAGACACAAAGTCACGCTCTATACTTTGATTGCTTAATTGGCGAGTCGAGCACTATGAAAGATATGTATCGCATGATAGAGCGTGTGGCACAAACCGATGCCAACATTATGTTGTTGGGCGAAAGCGGTGTAGGTAAAGAAATGGTTGCACAAGCAATTCATAATGCCAGTAAACTTTCAGGCCAACGTGTCTCTGTTAACTGTGGTGCTATCCCAAAAGACTTAATTGGTAGTGAGTTATTCGGCCATGAAAAAGGCGCATTTACAGGTGCAAATGCCCAGAAAAAAGGCGTATTTGAACTGGCTCAAGACGGCACTTTATTTTTAGATGAATTAACTGAAATGCCCATTGAAATGCAACCTAACTTACTGCGTGTGCTAGAAACACAAACGGTCACCCGTGTTGGCGGTACTAAAAGCATTGATGTCAATTGTAGAGTTATCTCAGCAACTAACCGCTCGGTAGAAGAGATAGCACAAAATAAAGTACTCAGAGAAGATATCTATTTTCGGTTAGCTGTTTTTCCAATTTCGATCCCCCCATTACGGGAGCGAAAAGAGGATATAGCCCTGCTGGCCCAATATTTTTTAGACGATATGAACAAGCAAAATAATAGCAGTTTAGCGCTAACTGACCTTGATATGGCTTTACTAATGGCGCATGACTGGCCTGGTAATATTCGCGAATTAAAACATACTATTCACCGCGCATTTATCATGGCAGACTTACAAGAAAATAAACTGGTATTTCCTGCCTCTTTTGATTCTCCATTTTCTCGTGCAACTCAAGCACCTGCTAACGCAAATCTACCACCACAAATACTATCGCCACACGCTCCGGTTACACCACCACCTGTAAATACGAGACTTTCTGCAGATACAGCTGTCGGCACGACGATTGAAGAATTAGAAAAAGAACTGATCTATAAAACTCTAGCATCCGTCGATGGTAATAAAACTAACGCAGCAAAAATTTTGGGAATTAGCACCAAAACACTTTACAACCGATTAAATTCCTATGAGCAAACACACTAACACTCTCTCGCAAAAAGGAGACAATGATGGAAAATAAACAATCAGTTGAAACTGTCATTCATGATGCCAGAAAGCCACTAAACCATATCACTATGAATGCCGAGTTATTAAAAATAATGGTGGATAAATCAATATCACCTGAGGATATAAAAAAGGTGGCAGAGCAAATAATTGTCTCTGCCAAAGAATGTAGCGAAACAATGCAACAGCTGCTCAAATAAGTTTCATTGAGCAGCTTCACTAATGAGCTTTTAAGTTAAATATATGGATAAATTAATCAAAGCATTAAACACCTCTAGTTTTGTATCGCTAAGTGCAGTTATTATTGTTGCTGCAATTATATTTAACGCTGTTATCGGGTTAAAAAATATAACAAATATTGCCACAATTCAAAAAGACTTGACTAAAGCCAGTGAAGTAATGTTGGTAATTGACAGTTTACATATCGACCTTTTAAATGCGGAGTCAAGCCATCGTGGCTTTCTAATCTCTGAAAAAAATAAACATTTAACACCATTTACTAAAGCACTTGAGCAGTTTGAACTTTCTTTAGAGCGCACAAAACAAGTACAATCGCATAGCCACTTGCAGCAGCAGCGCATAGCTGAGTTTACCCGGCTCGCACAAATAAAACTTGATTCACTCAAAGCCAGCATTGAGCTTGCCGCTCAATCCAATGTCACCCCAACACACCGAATTTTAGAAGACGTTGAAAATTCTGACATTGATTTGCGCAACAGATACAGCATCATAATCCACGAAGAGACATTAATTCGGCTTGATTTATTAAAGCGCTTAGATATTGCCCGCGCAAATTCCAAACGTAACGTAGTCTGGTTTACTGCACTGAGTATTTTACTTTGTGGTGCGATCCTCTTATTGCTCATTAAGCACCTCAAAAATACAAAGGCAGCAAAACTAAACTTAGAGCAATACAACGCAACTTTAGAGCAAAAAGTACAAGCACGTACCCATGCATTGGAAGTATATGCTGAAGAACTAAACCGCAGTAATCGAGAACTTGAAGACTTTGCGTTTGTCGCTTCTCATGATTTACAAGAGCCTTTGCGAAAAATACGTGCCTTTGGTGACAGATTAACAACCACCTATGGCGAACAACTTGGAGACAAAGGCCAAGACTACCTTGCGCGAATGAATTCAGCAGCCATGAGAATGTCGACATTAATCACCGACCTGTTGGAGCTATCTCGTGTTACTACGCGCGGAAAGCCATTTATTGAAGTAGACCTCAACCTACTTTTAAGTAAAGTGATTGAAGATTTAGAAGTGGCTATTGAAGATAGTCACAGTAAAGTCACAGTACACCCATTACCCCAAATTACTGCAGATGCCAGTCAGTTAACTCAGCTGTTCTCGAACTTAATTTCCAATGCAATTAAGTTTCGACGAGCAAACGAGACTCCTGTCATTGACATAAAATGTGAAGTAACTACTGCGCCTGAGCACTTGACTAACCAAGGTGATGAGTCGTGGATAAAAATAACCGTGACTGATAATGGCATTGGATTTGACTCAGAATACCAAGAAAAAATATTTACCCCATTTCAACGTTTACACTCACGCAAAGACTATGCCGGTACAGGTATAGGGCTCGCTGTATGCAGACGCATTATTGAACGCCATGGCGGCGAAATTAGCGCATCCAGCCCCGCCCAAACAGGTGCTGTTTTCACTATGTTACTCCCCATTGACGCAAATATTCACAGCACTAAGGATAATAAGCATGAACTACTTAAAACCACAAAGCATTAGCATATTGATGGCAGACGATGACGAAGATGATCGTATGCTCACACAAGATGCACTTGAGCAAAGCCGGGTGCTCAATACCATCAACTTTGTTAATGATGGCGTAGAATTGCTTGAGTACCTAAGAAATGAAGGAAAATTTAGCAATGTCCAAGATTTCCCAAGGCCCAGCTTAATATTATTAGATTTGAATATGCCCCGAATGGATGGCAGGCAAGCCTTAAGAGAGATTAAAGCAGATTCCCAGCTTCGTTCTATTCCCGTTGTCATATTAACCACATCTAAAGAGGAAGAAGACAAAATTAGAGGATATGACTTAGGCGCTGCATCTTATATAGCAAAACCAGTTAATTTTGATGGGCTGGTTGAACTTATGAAAAACCTCGGTAAGTACTGGATAGAAATTGTCGAGTTACCATAAAAAGGAGAAACAACATGGGCGATAACCGCTTAGTCAATTTGCTGTTGGTTGAGGACGATGAAGATGACTATATGCTCGCCCTAGATTACCTACAAGAAATGCCTGATTATGATTTTAATATTACTTGGTTAAGTAATTTTGACGATATTATTCAAGCATTAGAGCATGCAAAATTTGACTTATGTTTATTAGATTATCAGCTGGGTGCTCACACCGGTTTGTCAGTACTCGAAGTCGCAAAGAAAATGCTCTGCACTACACCATTTATTATGCTAACGGGCCAAGCAGACGAAGTATTAGATAACCAAGCGCTAGCGCTGGGCGCGGAAGATTTTTTAGTAAAATCTGAAATCAATAGCGTGCGTTTTATTCGCGCTATTCGCTATGCATTGGCGCGAACAGAATTAGCGAATGAACGTATTGAACGCCTAAAAGTGGAAGCCGATAGCCGCGCTAAAGATCGGTTTTTGGCACACCTAAGCCATGAACTACGCACCCCGCTGACTTCCATTATGGGGTACACCGACCTGCTGTTAAACCGCGCTGAGCTTGATAATATTAAGCCTGAATTATCTATTATTAATAACAATAGTCAGCACTTATTAACCCTGTTGAACGATGTGCTAGATTTATCTAAAATAAAAGCTAATGCACTATCGCTTACTAAAGAATGGATGCCCTTAACGCCATTTTTAGCTGACCTACAAAGCCTATTTAAAGTCGCCGCAAATAAAAAGAACCTAGACTTTAAGATTAGTGCCCTTAGCGATATTCCCAAGCAAATTTATAGTGACAATACACGGTTGCGCCAAGTCCTTATTAATATTATTTACAACGCGATTAAATTTACCCACTCAGGGCATATCTTGGTTACGCTAGAATATCAAAACAGTGGTACGTTACACTTCACGATTAGTGATACCGGCGTTGGCATTCCTACCGATAAATTAAAGCGTATTTTTAAGCCATTTGAGCAAGTACAAGATACCACAACCCGACAAGAAGAAGGTGCAGGGCTCGGACTTGCAATTAGTGGTGCGCTTGTTACGTTGCTAGGCGGTGGTCTTCACGTTGAATCAAAATTAGCACAAGGTAGTCAGTTTTCGTTTTTTATAAATACCAATGATGATGTCGGGCGTCGATTAGAGTTAGCACCTCTTGACTTACAAACCCTGCAAGTATCCTCGTCAAAACCCGCAAATAAACCTCAGTTAACGGGTCACGTTTTGGTAGTGGAGGATATTCCAGAGATCAGAGCGCTGATCACCAACATTGTAAGTAGTAGTGGTGTGACTGTAAGCACGGCAAATAATGGCGTTGAAGCCGTGGATTTATTGAGTCACTCGCATACATTCGATATGGTACTCATGGACTTGCATATGCCAAAAATGGATGGACGAGAGGCGATTGTCGCGCTCAGGAAAAGTGCTATAACTGTTCCGGTTGTTGCGCTTACCGCGGCTGCACTAAAAGGTAATAAAGAAACACTCACGGCGCTTGGATTTAACGATTGCTTGACTAAGCCAATTGATATCGATGATTTATACCGTTGCCTATCTTTTTATTTAGGTCATACCCATACCGTTCAAAATGAAAAAACAGCCAAAAAGCGTAATCAAATAGATAACATTTTGTTGGTTGAAGATGATGAAGATGCCAGAGAGCTGATGACCTTGTTACTACAAACACTTGGCGCTAAGGTACAAAGTGCGCATGATATTGCAAGTTGCATGGCCTGCTTTGAATCTACAACAAATATTGACTTAGTGATATTAGACCTGACTTTGCCTGATGGTTCAGGTTTTGATGCGGCAAGCAAAATTAGAGCCTTAGTCCCAACACAAAATATAGCCATTGTCAGCGGTTCAGATCCCGAACCCGAGCTATTAGCTAAATATGATGTAGATAAGGTGCTGCTCAAACCTGTATCTTTGCCAGATTTACAACAACTTATTATGACTTAACCTACTTGGTTAAGTATACGCCTTAGCAGTACCAGCCTTCTTAAGGTAGCGAAACGGCTACCTTGTCCTACCAATAAACCTGAAAGTGCAAGCCCGGTAAGTACAATGGGAGATTTCACCAAACTTTTTACTGTATTGAGTGTTTGCATTTTAATATATTTGTTTTCATCTAGACGCTGGCGATATTTACACTCTTTGAGCACCACATCTTGGTATATTTTTTTATGAATGTAATTCGCTAATCTGGTCATCATACACCTATTTTTTTATGCTTAAAAAATCGTCTAGCAAATCGCTACTCGCTTTATCAAAAAGTCGAATGGCAGTAACTAGCAGGTAATACACAAGCACGATATTAATTGTCATCACTAACCCTGCTGCGAAAAACCAACTCAACCCTAAAGATACTAAGGCATAGGCAAATAAGACATGAAGGCTCACCCAAACCAAACTCGTCAACACTGTCGCTGCAATAACAAGCGTGAAAATGCTTAAGAGCATCGCAGCATTTGCCTTAATTTTTGCTCTAAGTAAGCGTATAAAATCAGTAATTACATCACCATAACTGGTAACAAGTTGAGCACTCTGCTCAGAAAGCGCAGTAAACTGCGCTCCTAAGTCGTTTGAGTCTCGCTCATTGTGATGAGGGCTAATAGACTCTTTCATGCTATTTTTTCCTTAGTAACATGCTTAATACAATACCCGCGGTAAAGGCCATACCAGCAGTTTTAACTGGGTTTTCAGTGGCATATTTTTTTACCCCAGACTCATTCCATTTTTGTTGCACTAAACGAGATTGCGCTTTAAGTGACTGTGCCGACGCATCGCTCTTTTCTCTTAAGTTCTCTTCGGTACGTGCTGCACTATCGTGTAAAGAATCGACTGTGTGATGTAGTGACTCCGCCACTTGGTCAGCCACAGGGTGCATGTTCTCTAATTTACCATTAGCTTGGTTTTTTGAATTAGCTTTGCTGCTACTTGCGTTATTCTGCGTACTCATGAATTTTCTCCTTAATAGTTAAGTTCACAATGATATATGCAACAACCAAACCAAAATTAAATACAATAAAAACAACAACTTGAAAAAAAGCCTATTTTAAGGGTTAATCAGATTTACGCGCTTGAGAAAGTTTTACTCTGTAAAATTAACCTACTCTTTTAGTTTATTCGCTACGTACATTCATCCGCTGTCAAATCTAGGCTCCCCAAGCACTCCCCTTTTCAAGCTTGACTGAGAACGCCCCAAACAAAC
>NZ_ARPN01000040.1:0-40961 GCF_054966645.1 Pseudoalteromonas sp. SANK 73390 | reverse complement strand
GTCATCAACCATGTCACATTTGTTCATGAATACGATGATGTAAGGTACGCCAACCTGACGAGAAAGTAGAATGTGTTCACGTGTTTGTGGCATAGGACCGTCAGTTGCAGCAACTACTAGGATTGCGCCGTCCATTTGTGCAGCACCAGTGATCATGTTTTTAACATAATCCGCGTGTCCTGGACAATCTACGTGTGCGTAGTGACGAGTCGGTGTATCGTACTCAACGTGAGAAGTTGAGATTGTGATACCACGCTCACGCTCTTCTGGAGCGTTATCGATTGCTGCGAAGTCTTTTGCTTCACCACCGTATACTTTTGCAAGTACGTTAGTGATTGCTGCTGTTAGAGTTGTTTTACCGTGGTCAACGTGGCCGATTGTACCTACGTTTACGTGCGGTTTTACGCGTTCAAACTTTTCTTTTGCCATCTTAAAAAATTCCTATAAAGAAATTAAAGTCCAGCCCTTAGAGACCGGACCGAACTAAAATTACTTAACAGCGCGAGCTGCAATAATTGTCTCGGCTACACTTTTTCCCGCTTCAGCATACTTGGAAAACTCCATCGAGTATGATGCGCGGCCTTGTGTAGCAGAACGAAGATCGGTTGCATAACCAAACATTTCAGAAAGCGGAACTTGTGCATTAACTTGCTTCAAGCCACCAAATGCCTCTTCCATGCCTTCGATTATGCCACGACGACGATTTAAATCACCTACTACATCACCCATGTTACCTTCAGGAGTGATAACTTCAACCTTCATTACTGGTTCTAAAATAACGGGGCTTGCTTCAAGCGCACCATTTTTAAAACCAATAGCACCTGCGATTTTAAACGCCATTTCGTTTGAGTCTACGTCATGGAACGAGCCATCAAACAGTGTCGCTTTAACACCCAACAACGGATAACCGGCAAGGACCCCTTGACGCATCTGTTCTTGAATGCCTTTATCAACCGCGGGGATATACTCTTTTGGTACTGCACCACCAACAATGTCATTTACAAACTCGTAAATAGGCGCTTCATCATCTGAGATATCCATAGGCTCAAGCTTAAGCCGAACATGACCATATTGACCACGACCACCAGATTGACGTACAAATTTACCTTCAGCTTCTACCGATTTACGAATCGTTT
The DNA here is from genome assembly GCF_054966645.1 of Pseudoalteromonas sp. SANK 73390. Taxonomy (NCBI): domain Bacteria; kingdom Pseudomonadati; phylum Pseudomonadota; class Gammaproteobacteria; order Alteromonadales; family Pseudoalteromonadaceae; genus Pseudoalteromonas; species Pseudoalteromonas sp. SANK 73390. Next base: position 39,825 of record NZ_ARPN01000040.1, on the reverse strand, counting down.
CACGATATGCCACTTGAGGTTTACCAACGTTACACTCAACGCTGAATTCACGTTTCATACGATCAACAATGATATCTAAGTGAAGCTCACCCATACCAGAGATAATCGTTTGACCTGATTCTTCATCCGTTTCTACACGGAATGATGGGTCTTCTGCCGCTAGTTTACCTAACGCGATACCCATTTTGTCTTGGTCAGCCACCGTTCTTGGCTCAACTGCAACCGAAATCACCGGCTCTGGAAATTCCATACGCTCTAAAGTGATAACAGCTTCTTGTGAACATAGTGTGTCACCAGTAGTAACATCTTTAAGACCAATAGCAGCAGCGATGTCACCAGCGCGCACTTCTTTGATCTCTTCACGAGAATTTGCATGCATTTGAACAATACGACCCAAACGCTCTTTTTTGCTTTTAATCGGGTTGAACACCGCATCACCCTGTTTAACAGTCCCAGAGTAAACGCGGAAAAAAGTTAAAGTGCCTACAAATGGGTCTGTGGCAATTTTAAATGCCAATGCCGAGAACGGCGCATTATCATCTGCAGGGCGGGTAGCCTCAGAGTCATCCTCTAAGATACCTTGGATTTCTTTAACTTCTGTAGGTGAGGGCATGAATTCAATAACGGCATCAAGCACTGCTTGTACGCCTTTGTTTTTGAATGCACTACCACAGGTCATAGGCACTATTTCATTGGCCAATGTCTGTTGGCGAAGCGCAGATTTAATCTCTGCTTCGCTTAACTCGCCGTCTTCTAAATATTTATCCATTAGCTCTTCAGTCGCCTCAGCAGCACTCTCAATCATATGAGAACGCCATTCTTCGGCTAAGTCCTGAAGTTCTGCTGGGATCTCTTCGTAAGTGAACGTCATGCCCTGGTCTTCTTGAGTCCAGTTTATGGCCTTCATTTTGATGAGATCGATAACACCTTTAAATTCGTCTTCAGCACCGATTGGAAGCTGAATAGGCACAGGTGTGGCGCCCAGGCGAGATTTCACCTGTTCCACAACAGCAAGGAAGTCAGCACCAGTACGATCCATTTTATTTACGAATACCATGCGAGGTACTGCGTATTTGTTCGCCTGACGCCAAACTGTTTCTGTCTGTGGCTGTACACCTGATGAAGCACACAACACGACAACGGCACCATCAAGTACGCGCAAAGAGCGCTCTACTTCAATGGTAAAGTCGACGTGTCCTGGAGTATCAATAATATTAATACGATGGTCGTCAAACTGCGCGTCCATCCCTTTCCAGAAACACGTTGTGGCAGCAGACGTGATAGTAATACCACGCTCCTGCTCTTGCTCCATCCAGTCCATAGTTGCAGCACCATCGTGAACTTCACCGATCTTATGTGAAAGACCTGTGTAGAACAGAACACGTTCTGTCGTGGTGGTTTTCCCTGCATCTACGTGAGCACAAATACCGATGTTACGATAGCGCTCAATAGGAGTTGTACGTGCCATATTATCCTCTTAAAAGGTGTTAGCAGATTACCAACGGTAATGAGCGAATGCTTTGTTCGCTTCAGCCATACGGTGAACGTCTTCACGTTTCTTAACCGCAGTGCCTTTGTTATCAGCAGCGTCAACGATTTCTTGAGCTAAACGTAAGCCCATAGATTTTTCGCCACGCTTACGTGCAGCGTCAACTAACCAACGCATACCTAATGCGTTACGACGAACTGGACGTACTTCAACTGGTACTTGGTACGTTGAACCACCAACACGGCGAGATTTAACCTCAACCGATGGACGAACGTTTTCAAGTGCAGACTCAAAGATTTCTAGGTGCGACTTGCCTGATTTCTCAGCAGCCACGTCTAGCGCACCATATACGATTTTTTCAGCAGTAGATTTCTTGCCGTCTAACATTACTACGTTAACGAATTTAGCAAGAAGTTCTGATCCGAACTTCGGATCTGGAAGAATTTTACGTTGACCTATTACGCGTCTTCTAGGCATTTTATATCTCCGGTATCTTCAGGTTCGCGCTTTCGCGAATCCCCAAAACAAATTATTTAAAATTAAAACTTAAGTGCTTGGCCTTACTAACGGAGAACCATTAGCCCTTAGGGCGTTTTGCACCGTACTTAGAACGAGCCTGTCTACGGTCGTTTACGCCGGCACAGTCAAGTGCTCCACGTACTGTGTGGAAACGCACACCTGGTAAATCTTTAACACGACCACCACGGATTAGGATTACACTGTGCTCTTGAAGGTTGTGACCTTCACCACCGATGTATGATGTTACTTCGAAACCGTTAGTTAAACGAACACGCGCTACTTTACGTAATGCAGAGTTTGGTTTCTTAGGTGTAGTTGTATATACGCGAGTACATACACCACGCTTTTGCGGACAAGCTTTAAGCGCGGCTGAGTTACTTTTAGTAACCTTGCTACGACGTGGCTTACGCACTAGCTGGTTAATAGTTGCCATTAAATAGCTCCTGATTAGTTAAAATTACTACTGAAAAAATACAAAAAATCGACCCTTTCCCGTCATCATTTTCATGGAACGAATAAATGGGTGGCCGAATTTTAATGAGCAAAGATTAACCTGTCAATAAAAACCGTCCTAAAAGCGCTAACTTTAGCCTATTAACCTCTCATTTTGACAATTAGGCCAACAAACTCTTATAGTTTTTTATTATTGGTTAAATACCTGCTCACAAACAATTCATACCTTTACTATCGTACCAAAAAAAGTGGACTTATCTTAGTGCTTCTTATTGTTTTTTGTTGTGATTAAACTCCTAGGTAGGGCCTGCTTATCTTTGAAGTATAAATTTTGTGCAAATCAAAGGCTTTCAATACACTAAAAGAGTAATACTGCAGAATGGTTTATGTCAGTTGCGAATGACAAAGAGTTGAACTCACAGAGCAGTGCGAGTTGAAGATTTATTCGGCGCTATCGGCTAACTCACATAGAGTAACTATGCGATATCGCCGTAGTCTTGTCTAAACCGCCAACTCACTGCTGTAAAAAAAACAGCAAAGATAAACACGTCCTAATATCCATTACCTATATATAGGCGAAGATTCATACGCGCAATATTGGTATAATACATACGGGCAACACTCCCCAGCTTTTCCACTTTAACTGTAACTGTTTCACAATTATTCGGGGGGGAAATGTCATTGATAAACACTCTCGGTTTTGCAACGTAACTAGAACGCTCATAACGAACACCATATGCGATATCTGACGCGACAAGTGAGTTACCGCAATAGATGTTTGTTTTTATTCCAAAGTTCGATGAATACCAAGCAGAGCCAACCTCACCGCTTAAATGTACATCAAGGCTATCCCTCGAGCCTGTTCCGAACAAATTAAACTTAACTTCATATGCAACATCTGCGTATTTTCCACTCGTATAAAGCTCCTGCTTGACATGCATGTCTGATAGAGTGACTTGCACTTCCTCACCGTAATAGATGGTTGGTAAGGCTGATGCCTTTGACGCTATCAACAGTACACTTAAAATCATTAAATTTTTCACTAACGACTCCTTTAAAAAAGGCACCTTGGGGTGCCTTAGCGTTAAATTATCGAGGGATCTTTTCAAAAATTTGCACGTTAAATTGCAAATCAGTCACTCGTGTATAAAACTGGCGACTCAGATGACCCTCCTTATCTAGGCGTATTTTCATGTTCTGGCAATCACCTCCAGTATTTAATACCTTAACAAGTTTCGGTTTTGCCAAAGATACATAGCCATTAACTCGGTCGCCATATTCCATGCTTTCACCAATAAAAATTTGCTCACTGATACCAGGGAAACCACAAGTTGCAGACAAAGTAACGGCTAAGTTACCTGAAAACCAACGCGTGAATACTTTACCGCTTATACGGTAGGTTAGGTCTTGTCCATAATCCCCAGTCACACCCAAATCAGCTTCATAAGCTACTACCGCTTCTCTACCTGCGTATGGCACAGTGATTGGTTCAAAGTCTTCAAACCTTAATTCAAATGCTTCGCCACCTACTGATACTTGGTCCGCATAGGCCTGTGAAGCAACCAATAAGCTCGATATAACCATTAGCTTTTTCATAATACCGCCTTATATCGAGATGAACTCGGCGCGGATGTACTATTTTTTAAGTTTAGCGTACCTTTAATTTTCGCCTTATGTTCACCACTACTCGTTGTAACTTTGACTTTAACCGACTGACATGTGATGGGCGTTAATTTAACTAAAGAAATATCAAAAGCTAATGTACTATTCACACTCGTTAACTCTTCACCTGTATATTCACTGTAGTTCTGTTTATCTTTGTGTAAGAGTTGATCATCGCAATAAATAGAAGCGCTTACCTCATGTAATAACTCACTTTGCCAAATATTCTTATAAGAACCTACACACTCAGTTCCTTGCCATTGAGTACATGCTGAACTCATAGCAGCATTTAGCTCACCCTGACCGGTTACTATTAATTGTAAGTCAATCACCGCTGCGCTAATTAACCCTGATGCAGCAAGGTTTAGCTCATAGTTATTTTCCTGCTGTAACATATCTTCGTCTGTAAACTTACTACCAAGTTCAGATGCCTGGCTCACTGCGCTCAAAGCGAGCAAGCTTGTGCTCATTACAATTGCTTTCAACATTTTATAACGCTCCTTGAGTTGTATTAAATCCCTTTACCGCAACAGCAAATGAAACCTCTTCTATTGGCGTGTAAAATTGACGGCTCAATGAACCTTGTTTAAATAACTCAATTTTTAGTTGAGTACAGTTATCAACACCTTTTCGTAGCTCTGCGATAGCAAGCTTGGCAGGAATTACGTCTCGGTCTACCTTTTTACCATACGCCTTGCTCATCCCTACTGGGGTGCCGTTACAAGTTAACTTAGCCACTATGTCGAAATTAGCTGCAAACCACCTTGCTGATACCTCACCGCTAGCATCAAAGAACAAAGTAGACTTCGCGCCTTTTACATCAACTAAAGCTTGATAGCCGGTGACTACATGTCTACCCGCCCACTCGGTTGTTGTAGGTGTAAAATCAGCTATATTGAGTATTAATGCTTCCTGATCCACTGTTATTGTTTTACTCGCTTCAACAGCAAATACACAGCTTGAACAAGCTAAAATACCTGCTGCAAATAATATTTTTCCCATTTTTCATATCCTTATTGGTATATCCAAATTAGGGCATAGCGTATAAATATTCTATTTGACTATGCCCTTACATGTTTCTAGTACCCTAGAAAGGTTAGTGCTCCAATGCCTCTGAGATCATCACACTCATATCCAAGTAGCGTGGCGGCGTAGGAGAACGAGTAAAAGAAAAATCCATATTCAGTGTTGTACAGGTACCGTTAGTAACCACCGATTTAGAGATAAAGAATTTATCCCCTGAGTCAGAAGCAGAAAACGAACCACATGAAACAGTTAAATGCATATTTTTTGCAGCGCGTCCTGAAACATCAAAATACAGATTTTGACCAAAATCATTATATACAGGCACTGATAATGTATAACCCGAATATTCATTGATAATTAATGGTTCTTCACCCGGACAGGTATATCTCACCGTTTTATATTTAGCGGTAAAGTCACTTCTTTGTAATGAATAACGAGAGCCACCAATATGTATACCTGATGCTTGTAAAGCCTGAAAGGCTTGCTCTTGAGCATATGCTTGAGACATTACATCTGGGTTAGTACTATAAGTACATGGCTCCGGTGGTGGAAATATTCCATCGCGAGCTTTCGCTTGTGCATCAAAAGCACCAACAACAGCCAGAGTCAACAATATACCACTGTATAAACTTGTTAATTTCATTTTTCTTCCTTGCTTATTAAAGCTTAATTGAGCTTTATTTTTTATAAATTTTAAGTGTTTTGTTTTTAGTAATTCAGTTCTTCGGTGATCAAAACATTTAAGTTAATATAAGAAGGTGCTGAACGATTGGAATTGATGAAAGAGTAACTCACTGTCATTATGTCACAGTTTCCTCCCGTTGTTTGAGCTTTAGAGATCACCCATTTACTGCCAGTATCAGAACCACCAAATGTGGCACATGATGCAGACAATTTCATCGATTTATCAGAGCGACCGCTGATGTCAAAAAATAGCTTTTGCCCTTCATCCCCATATACTTTAAAGGTTGCTTCATAGCCCGATAATATACTGATCGTTCTTGGCTCAGACATAAAGCATGGCTCAAAAATGACACGTGTTGTGTAAACTGGAGTAAAGTTTGCTTTACTAAGTGAATAACGAGCACCACCTACATGAATTGCTCCTGGTGTCGCTACTGCCATCGCAGCAGTAATCATTTCTTTTGAAGAGACAGCGTGTTCAGATAGCATTTCGTATGGCCTACAATCTCTCCCACGGTCATAATCACAACAAGGATATCTAAACGCTACCTCTTCGGCTGATAGTGTTTCAAATAGCTCCACAGTATCAATACTTTCAACATTCGCAGCAGCACGAAAAGACAATACACTCAGCAGAGAAAGTGTCATTATTATAAGTTTTGTTTTCATAGTAATTCCCTTTTATTCAGTTAGGTTTTATTTGTTATGACAAAGTGAGGAATACAATTAGATCTACGTTCAGCTTATCTATCGTCGCGGACATATCCTCAGTAGATGCACCCGTTTTTTTGACACTTATTTTTAAACTTTTACACTTACCATTTGTTTTCTTACGGTTGTACACTGTAAAGCGTGCCGGCAATAATCGGTTTCTTCTTTCAATTATAATGTCCGCATCATAACCAATATCAACACTTGAAAACTCACCAGCGAAAGAGCCATCTTCTTCTTCATTTGTGCAATAAACACTCATGTCTACTAGCGTTGGTGCATCGCCAATTGCGCCTGTTGCTTCACCACCAATATCAAAAATAAGCTCTGGGAAGTCTTCTACAATAGCGTCATATTCATCGACCTTTATCGGAATTTCTGTTTCATAGCCGACAACATGACCATGCTCATAAACCTCAGTAAAGTCGCTTTCAGTGTAACTATATTGTTCACCACCGACATAAATGGGATCCACAGCATGGACGCCAAAAGACAATAAAAAAGCCATAGCGGTTGCTAAATTTTTCATTTTTAAAATTTCCTTTTAGGTTATTTATCACAAATAAATGTGTATTTAGGTATTGTGTTTCCGGGTAAATAGGGAACCAGCAGTTGTGCAGAGCTAGGCACTGTAATTTTTAATCCCGGCTCTACATGCATGTTATATTTTGCTTTTGCTGGGAAGCTCATTAACTTGCTAGAGCGTCGATATTCATCTAAAGAAAAATTAACTGTCTGTTCAAATTCAGTAACAAACTTATTAGTTTCTGGGCTAATAGAGGTCAAACGATAATCTATGTTAATATTGTCTGGCCCAAGATATCCTGGGCAGGTACGCAATTTAATCTCTACTGCTTGCATCTCAGGTACATATGCTTCCCCAAAGTCGATAACAAAGCCATCTTGTGTGATTTTTGGCGCGCTATACACACTATCAGCAAAGCGTGCATCGACCATTTTGATGACTAAATCAGCACCTTCCTCAATGTCAACTTGAACGTCTAATATGCCGCTACCATCAGTAACATATTTTTGGCCATTGATTTCTACTTCTGCATTTACAATTGGGCGGAAATACACGCCCACTAATTTTCCTTTCACTACACCGGACAATTTATTCACCGGATCTGATACGTCTAGGTCGACTGATTTAAACACCTCATTACCTGAACCATCGCTAAGCTTTAAATTAACCGTATAATTACCTGGAATATCAGCTATTACCGACACCTTAGTTTCAGTTTCATTGATTACTTGAGCATTTGACCCTAGAGGGCTATCCAGTGACCAATCGTAAGAAAGTATATCTCCTTCAGGGTCATTACTCTGTGCTGCGTTGAAGTTGATCTGTTCACCCACTAACGCTTTTCTAGGCGCGGGGTTTTCAAAAACAATAACAGGCGGTAAGTTTGATTTCACCACAACTGTATGCGTCAGCATATCTGAATAATATTCACCATCATTGACACGCAGCGAAACTGTATAAATGCCAAGCTCAGAGGGCGTAAACGACGCTTTACCATTACCGTCTATGGTTAACTCAACCAAGCTTGGCGCTTCAACAACTTCCCACTCAAAGGTTAATGCATCATTATTTGGATCTGTACTTTGCGTTGCATCAAGCTGAACGATGTTGCCCAAGTAAACAGCGTCAGGAGCTATTACTTTTGCAGTTGGTTTTTGGTTGTTATCAACATGAATCGTTTGTATGTTTGAAGTAATTGCAGTGATGCCATCAGACACTGTCAATGAAACGGTGTATTGACCCGCTACGTCAGGAAGCAAATTTGCTTGTGCTTGCGTGGACGAAGTAATTTCGCTAGCACTTTGCTCTGGGCGGCTAATTAACTGCCATTGATAACTGGGCTGAACACCTTCAGGGTCATAACATGATTGGCAGTTTAATGTGATTGGTGCTACTGGGGAGTAGATATCGTCGACCAATTGAGCTATTGGTGGTAGGTTGTCTGTGGTCACAGTAAAAACCTGTGATCCCTTAGAGGATGCTCCCTGTGAATCAGTTACAGTCACCGCAACTTCATACTCTCCAATCATTGACGCAGAAAAGCTAGTCTGCGCACTTGATACCGAGCTTAACTTTGCTTGCCCATTACTAGGTTGGGTAATGACTTCCCATAAAAACTGCAACCTATCAAACATATCAGGATCATAACTTTCACTTGCATCGAGTAAAGCAACTTCATTCGGCTCTAACTGCTTTTTAGCACCTTTCAAAATAACGACAGGTGATGAGTTCTCACCTAATGCATCGCTGGTAACAACGAGCTGATCTGTTGATCTATGCCCCAGAGTATTCTCGACCATCAACTCAACAACATAGCGACCTACTTTGTCAGCGACAAACTCAGTTTTAGCTTTTTTGTTTTTAAAAATAACAGCGCTACTAGTTTGTGGCTTTTCGACGAAGCGCCATTCATATTTAGTGATCACCCCCTCAGTGGAATGACTATTACTACCATCCAACGAAGCCACCCGGCCTTTTTTCACTGTAAAATCTTGACCTGCTGAAGCATGTATCGTGATTTGCTCATCTAAAGTGAATTCAAATTCTGATGAAGGGCTTGTCTCTTTACCATCGCTTACTCGCAATGACAATTTGTACTGTCCAGCATTGGTAAGCTGCAAAGTCAGCTCTTTTACACTTGTTTGCTGTAAGTCAACAGGGACTTGCTGAACACCGTGAGTTAATACCCATTCATACGTTAATACATCACCGTCTTGGTCATAGCTTTGTCCCGCACTAAATAGCGCAGGTTCCCCAACTTGAATAACCGAGCTGCCAGATGTAATCACAGCAACTGGGACATTATTTTTAGCCACATGCACAGACTGGTCTTTCGCCTCTGAGCTACTTGAACTTCCACATGCAGAAATTAATATGCACATTGGGATGGTAAACCCATTTTTCCATTTCATTTTATTATTCCTTTGGTTTAAACCGTTAGTTATATGCTGCTTGTCGAATAGCTTCATTTAACACCATAGCCTGACGGCCTAACTCTCTTGCGCGCTCAGTAAGCTGGTTTTGTTCATAAAGTAGGTCATCGCTAAAGCTCTGTGATACGGAGCCTGTTGCTACAATATCTTTATTTCGTTGCTCTATACGTTCTGAAAGTGCTTGAACCTTTTGCTCTTGTATTTGAACAGCCTGACGATACTCAACGACTTGGCCCTTTAATTGTGGAAACGATTCAATAACAAACTTGTAGTACTCGTTCATTTCGTCGCGGCCTAACTCTTTATTTACTTCTACAGTCTGTGTTTTATTCAAGTTGCGTTTAGCGTTTTGCACAATTTCAGCAACACTTTTCTTTACTCCGTCATTCTTTTTTTCTACTACTTTACCTACAAACTCAGCGTCATTTTTTTTCATACTTACCTGTGGGCTTGTTATCGTTGGCTGCTGTGCATCAGTACCAACATACATGCTAAAACCCAAATAACTAACAGCAGCAATACACGTGATTGCAATGATGATCTTTGCCTTCATAACAAATCCTAAAATTAATTAAGTGAACTGATAATTGAGGGGGAGAAAGCCCCCTCAAATTTATGCCTTAGTTACATTGACGGTTGTCAACACATACTTTGGCTTTTATTACCGCACTGCCTTGCGAGACGATAAATGAGTCTTTCTCGAATCGCTTCCAGATTTTTCCGTATTCACGAGAGTTATACGTTGTGGTCCCTTGTGCTTTAGAGCCACCAATCTTATCAAGCGTACGTAGTACAACATTTGCAAACTGACAGTAGACATTTGCAGGGCATACTTTATTCAAACCATCCCCTATGGATGCACCAACATCACTTTGACCTGGATCAGTTACTTCTGGATCCTTAACAACAAGGTCGTATGATTCCGCATAGACTGCTAAGAACATTTGCCACATATCGTTGTACATTTGAGTTTCAAATTTTTCTGCAATTTCAGCGGCTTCTGCTGGGTCGCTAGATTGAGGAACAACACTTAGCTTACATTCCATACCCATATCGTCGCGCGCTGTAGTACGAATGTGATCCCAGCTTCTTGTCTTACTCTTGAACCAACTCCAGCCTTTTGATTTACCGGTGTTTCTCCAGTAGCTGTTCATTCGATCAACTTCAATTGAACACTCACCTTCGAGCTTACCCGGGTAGGCATAATAGCTGTAAGATAAGCCTAACGTTGCAGCAAAAACAGGTTTGTTTTCTGCAGGAACGTATTTATCGTGCTGCACTTTCCACGATGTCGTCCTACCATCATAAGTCCCGCTATAATTCTGCGTTACGTTTTCTTCATAATCACCACAACGAGCATCTGTAGTAACATGAAAATCAATACCACCAGAGGCTAGTGAATCCGCCCGCGTTGCATCGAAGTTGATTGTGTCACCTACTGTTTCACGCTCAAACGGCATCGCATAATTCTTGAGATCTCCTACATACATCAGGGTATCTGCAGGATAAGACCATACATTCTTACGGAAAATTGAGTGGTCATTATCTGTTGTGATATTTGGGTTATCACGTGTAACACCTGAATTTAAGCGCACATCAAATACTTTGAGCTGCTGAACCGAATAATCACTCTTACCTGAACTTCGCAATGCATTTGATAAAATAGCAGCTTCGTTATCCCACAAATTGTAAGCAGCTGATGCTGAGCCTGCTATATACTTACCCGCAGCTGTCACTGTTTTGAGCTCAAGATCATAAGCATTTTTTACAATCACAAGTTGTGCATTAAAAATTCGCTCATACATCTCCATTTGTCTATCTAAACGATTAAGCTTGTCTTCAACCGCCTTATATTGACCTTTAACTTGAAAGTACTCATCACGCGCATCAGCTTTGCGTTGATCCGCTGCTGCAATCTTGGCGTTTGCGTCTTCCAATAACGGGGTGTACGTTTCATAAACGCCTCTCATACACTCCATGGCTTTGGCAAAATCACCATTGGCATTAAGCATACAGCGGTTATTTTCATCACTTTGTTTTAAGCGCAGAGACTCTAACTCTTTTCTGAAAAGCTCGGTCTCATAAATGATGTCTTCCCACTCCAGGTACAGAGCGTGATATCTGTCGATTACACCTTGATTTGCCATTGCTAAATCATCAATTTCTTTTGATTTATTTGCAATTTCAAACATGACTTTATTATTTTTCAAAGGCAGTGCAAACGTGTATTGGAAGTAGTTACTAATAAATTGATCATTATCTGCAGCTTGCTGACGTGCAGCCGCAGTTAATGGCACGTCGGTCATTTGATTTTTCATACCAACATAATTTGCACAGCTAAGGCCACCAAGATGAAAGTATGTACCTAGGATCTCCTTTTTATTAGCAGGGCCTACGTGGAGTAATTTAGGGTTTTGATGATCTAGGACTACATCACCGATACCTGAGGGTACATGAACCCCTATTTGATTTAACGGGTTACCAGATGTGTTATCGGGTAATGCCTGAACCGCGGCGCTGTGCACCAATGCGGCTGCAACAGAAGTTGCAATGAGTTTTCCGTACATAGTTTTATTTCCTTTATTACGGTGTGGATAAATCCTTTGATTCGAGCCGAATACTAAATATGCATTTTAAGCTAAAGCTTCGTACTAAGTTTTCTTACTGCATTTCCTAAAATTGTGCGATCTCGGCCGACATACTTGTTTGCAAGCCACGCAGTTTGTGAATTCAAATAGTTGTATAACTGTGAGATGTTTGCTTCATTTACAGTCAGTGATGATGACAATGAGCTACGCAAATTTGCTAACTGAGCTGTACACACACTGGAATAAGAACCCGTGCCACAGTTGCTTTCAAGATAAGATTTCGTTGACCTTAAATCCGCCAGCGCTTGTGTTACCTCACCCGCTAGAATTTCATCTTCAATATCATATTGCATGAAATCAAGCGTGCTAACAGTATTATTAATAGCGGCAAGCAAACTAGTATGACCTGTTGAAGGAACTGCTTGAGTTAACATGTATTCTAAATGAGAATTAAAGTTCACTAACTGGGTGGCAACAAGATTAAAGTAACGAGGCTCAGGATAAGATACGAGCTGTTGCACCTCTAACTTACATCCAGGCTTTATTGCTTGAAAGCCTGTAGCGCCAGATAGCTCTTCAAAGTTCAGTATTGTACTACGGTTGCCATGCGTCAACTCCACCGAATTGGGTTCATTGGTTCTTGAACCTGCGATACGATTTGATACAGATGAACCATCTTGGTTTGATAACGTGTAACGCACTGATAATGGACGTATTGATTGACATGCAAAAGTATAATTGAGCATCGTTTTATACAAACCATTCTCAATTAAGCTGCCACTAGCATAAGTATTACTTTTTTGTGCATACACATTCATGCCGGTGAACTGGCAAGGTGGTATAAAACGCTCACCTGTCGTAGTCATGCGCGAACGACATTGCTGTTCAGCGTCAAATACTTCTACCGGAAAAGCGTACGCCGATGCCGCACTTGCCAAAGACAAGGTTGCTAATAATAAAGTTTTCATTGTTTATATCCTTTAATCGAACTTATATTTGCTCTAAAGTTGCAGTTAATACCTGACGGCTAATAATTCCTTGCTCATCGGTGATTTTAACTACCATATTGACTTGTTGGTTGTTCTCAGAGCACGCATTAAACGCCGATTGCCTGATCCTCAACTGTAGGTTGTTGAGTGGTGAGTTCATCCCTACCCCAGTTGGTAGTAGAGAATCTGTCAGAGTTCCCAACCCATCAATGGATGGGAAGATTTCTGACAAAGTGGATGACATCCTAGGTGTCCAGAACATGCCATTATAGTCAAAGTATTCCACTTCAATGAGTAAATTGTCCCTACTTGTTGTAGGGTCAAATAATTCCCAGTTGATAGTAAGAATTCGGTCTTCTTGAAACTGCTCCACATTCGAGATGATAATACTTTGAAGCGCTAAGCTTTCTAGCCTTAAAACCAGCTCCTCTAATTGGATCATCAAAGATTCTGGGTAGTCCAATTCAAACATCTGCTCAAGAATTAAATTTGCTTCTTTTGCTAAAGCAAAACTTTCAGACTGTATTTGAGCCAGCTCTGGGCTTATTTTTCTGAACTCTTTACACAGTAAAATGGGTTCTTGTTCAAGAGCAGCTAGAGCCGAAAAGCCAGTGTTATTAGTAACATCCGCTTGTTGAGTTAAATCTTCAAGTGCGCGTTTTCCTATTGAACTATCTGATAAATAAGCAATATTGATAGCTGTTGCCAGACGTTCCAAGTTAGCCTCGTCGCGCTGCTGTTTAAAATCAGACATTTTACTGCTTACAAAACCCGCAAAACTAGGTATGCGCAATTGATGCGGCGGAATCAACTGGTAGTTGCCATCATAGACATATGTTAATGCTGACGCTTCATTAGCCAGCAAAGTAAGTGCTTGCTCAAAATATGACAGTCGATGATCAAAGTTCGGATAAAACGGCACACCAACGGGCGCTTCTATTTGATTGAAACATACTCCTGTGTCGCATTGAGTGAATGATACGTCAACATAGCTATTCAATCTTTGAGATTTATTAATGGCGGTAGCTTGTAGATCAAGCGGCAACTGCGCGATCTGTGATGCATACTTATTCATGCGGCGATTAAGATGCCGCACGCGGCTCTTTGAAATAGTCTCTAAGTTATACTTTTTCAGCCTATCCCAAATGCTAATCTGTGCCGAAAAGTTACTATTTAGTTCTGTTTTCAGGCTCAGCTTTTGTGACTCAGAAAAATAGGGAAATCGCTCAATCTTAGTGTACATGTCTGCCACTGTTTCATTGAGTTGCGCTTCTAGTTCGAGGCCAAGAGAATAGCGTCGATAAACGCCAGCGTATCGTAGAGCTCTAGATTCTCTATCAAGTTGTCCTAGCAAGTCTAAACGAAAGTTTTGACGACGAAGCTCATCACTAGCAGGCGTAAAGCCAAACTCTCCAGGTGAAACCATGAACTCTTGGTACAGCTCGCTGTAAAGTTCACCTTGGTAAACATTAAGCGCGGTGTTGACGGGCCGATATGATATCAAATCACTGGCGTGAAACCAGACTTCAGCACCTTCTACTTGCATGCCTTTGGCTGAAGTTCGCAGAGTTTCGATTAATTCACACGGAAGAAATAACTCCTTAAAGCAACTAGGAATACTAGTTGGAGAAGCTGTCTCACAAACATCTGTGCAACTTTGTACACTGTATTCCGAGTAACAAATTTGTGGTTGAAAGTGCCTTACTTGAAACTTTGCAGAGCAACTCGCATTGGACGCAAACGCCGAGTTTACATTTAATGCGTTTATAAGTAAAAAAGCAGCACAAAGCCCTGCATGCTTATGTGTAATAGCATGTGTCATTTAAAATTCCTTTTATATCATATATTGTAGTTGCTTGTACTTCCATAACACCAAGCAAGATACCTAAACTCAGTTCCCATATTAGCTATTAATGTTAACCACATCAATAAATATTTAATTAAAATATTCATAGTTAACAGAAGATAAATATAATTCATTTTTTCAATAACTTAGCTCTAAAACATCCATGCTATTTGACTTACCCTGCAGATTTCTTAGATATTTAAAAAAAAGAAATCATGTAAATAAATCATTAAGTATGTATATAAGCACTCATGTCAGATTAAATTTACTTGGATAAGGGTTCAGAAAGAAAAAATACTTTGCAACTAACCTAAGCTCAAGATAACCGAAATGCTATGGCACCGCTCTTTTTGGCTTTCTGCGTTGAATCTACCAACTCTTACGTACTCGATCTCGCCTTGAGCTGCCCCAAAATTGTGGACTGTAAGGTTAATTTTGGGATGCAGTTACGCTACTTGAGTAATTTCTAACACAGCCAATGGGCCATTTAGCTCGCTAGAATAATCAATGTTTTAGTATTACTTAGGTATTAAATGGCACTGATTTGGTATGTTTGAATAAATACTTAAAAAAGTGGGGTTGTTTAATGATAGGCACAGCAACTGTGATTGCCTAGCAAAAAGCCGCCTATTTGGCGGCTTTTTATTCGGTTTATTTACTTATGAAAAGTTACTTGTTTCCACCTAGTAAATCTGCATTAAGCGCATCGGTCAATGCTTGAGTTGCCTCTTCAGCACTGACAGTTTGCTCTTCTACTGGTAAGTCTGCTTGTTTACGACGGGCCATGCGCTCTTGGTGATACGCAAAACCTGTACCAGCTGGAATCAAACGACCTACGATTACGTTTTCTTTCAGACCACGTAACTCATCACTCTTACCATTTACAGCTGCTTCCGTAAGAACACGTGTTGTTTCTTGGAAAGATGCTGCTGATATGAATGATTCAGTAGCAAGTGATGCTTTAGTGATACCCATTAGCTGAATTTCAAACTTCGCAGGGATCTTACCTTGTAATTCAAGGTCACGGTTAGAGATATTAACGCGTGCTACTTCAACTTGCTCGCCTGCTAAGAACTCAGTGTCACCACCATCTAAAATGATACACTTACGTAGCATTTGACGAATGATAGTTTCAATGTGCTTATCGTTAATCTTTACACCCTGTAGACGATATACTTCTTGTACTTCGTTTACGATGTAGTTAGATACGTCAGTTACACCACGTAGACGCAGAATGTCATGCGGAGACTCAGGACCATCGGCGATAACTTCACCTTTAGATACCTGCTCACCCTCAAACACGTTAAGCTGACGCCATTTAGGGATCATCTCTTCGTATGCATCACCCTGTTCAGGTGTGATAACCAAACGTTTCTTACCTTTGGTCTCTTTACCGAAGCTAATAGTACCTGTGATTTCAGCAAGAATGGCTGGATCTTTTGGTTTACGAGCTTCAAATAAGTCCGCTACGCGCGGTAGACCACCGGTGATATCACGAGTCTTCGAGCCTTCTTGAGGAATACGCGCAAGAACCCTACCAGGTGCTGCTTTTGTACCGTCAGATACTTCGATTGTCGTGAACGATGGTAAGCGAATCTCTTGCAAGCCACGCTCTTCGTTTTCAACGATTAGCTTAGGCTCTTTAGCATTCACTTTAGATAGGTCTTTAACAACCACACGGGTTAGACCTGTTAACTCATCCGTTTGTGCTTCAGTGTTGCTGTCATCAATGTCTGAGAAGCTAACTTTTGAATCATGTTCAATGATAATTGGGTGACTATGCGGGTCCCAAGTAGCAACAATATCATTACCTTTAACGTCAGCACCGTCTTGAACTGTTAATACTGCACCATATGGTACTTTATAACGTTCTTTCTCACGACCATGCTCATCAATGATAGTAATTTCCGTTGAACGAGAAGTGATAACAATCTTGCCGTCAGTGTTCAATACGTATTTCGCATTGTGCAGTTTCAGGTTACCGTTTGTTTTCACCTGCACGCTGTTTTCAGCTGATGCTCTTGATGCCGCACCACCGATGTGGAAGGTACGCATCGTAAGCTGTGTGCCCGGCTCACCGATTGATTGAGCAGCGATAACACCAACTGATTCACCCGCATTGATAATGTGTCCACGTGCAAGGTCACGACCATAACACTTAGCACAAACACCAAAATCGTTATCACAGGTGATTACAGAACGTACGCGTACTTCGTCTACTGAGTGCTCTTCTAACAAGTCACACAATTTCTCGTCAAGCATGATATTACGCTCAACAAGTACGTCATTAGTACCAGGTTTAACAACATCCTCAGCAACTACACGACCTAATACACGCTCGCGTAGTGGTTCTACAACGTCACCACCTTCAATAAGCGGTTTCATTGTTAGACCATCTAATGTGCCACAATCGTCATCATTGATAACTAAATCTTGCGCCACATCTACGAGACGACGAGTTAAGTAACCCGAGTTCGCAGTCTTAAGTGCTGTATCGGCAAGACCTTTACGCGCACCGTGAGTTGAGATGAAGTACTGAAGTACGTTTAGACCTTCACGGAAGTTCGCTGTGATTGGCGTCTCGATGATTGAACCATCTGGACGTGCCATTAGACCACGCATACCAGCCAACTGACGGATCTGAGCGGCACTACCACGAGCACCGGAGTCTGCCATCATAAACACAGAGTTAAATGACGGTTGCTCTTCTTCTTCACCTTGGGCGTTAACAACGGTGTCTTTTGACAAGTTCGCCATCATCTCGCGTGATAAATTTTCATTAACACGTGACCAGATATCAATAACTTTGTTGTATTTCTCACCCGCAGTTACAAGACCAGACTGGAATTGTTGGTTGATTTCATTGACTTCTGCTTCTGCATTTTCAATGATTTCAGCTTTAACTGGTGGGATAACTAAGTCATCTATACCAATTGAAACACCTGACTTCATCGCATAATGGAAACCGGTGTACATCACTTGGTCAGCAAATACTACTGTATCTTTTAGGCCTAAGCGACGGTAACACTCGTTAAGAAGACCAGAAATTTGCTTTTTACCTAATGCTTTGTTGATTAGCTCAAACGGTAAGCCAACAGGTAAAACAAGTGACAATATTGCACGACCAACTGTAGTATCAATGATCTCAGTCACTTCTGAACGTTCTTTGGTTTCTTCATCAATACGTATTTCAGTAATACGTACTTTTACACGTGCGTGAAGTTCAGCAGCACCTGTACGATATGCTTTTTCAGCTTCTTTCGGATCTTTAAATACAATGCCTTCGCCTTTACCGTTAATACGGTCACGCGTCATGTAATAAAGACCTAATACAACGTCCTGTGAAGGTACGATGATTGGTTCACCGTTCGCTGGAGATAAGATGTTGTTAGTCGACATCATCAGCGCACGGGCTTCAAGCTGTGCTTCAATCGTTAACGGTACGTGTACCGCCATTTGGTCACCATCGAAGTCGGCGTTATAAGCCGCACATACCAATGGATGTAGATGAATCGCTTTACCTTCGATTAGTACCGGCTCAAATGCCTGGATACCTAGACGGTGAAGTGTGGGTGCGCGGTTAAGTAAAACCGGGTGCTCACGAATAACTTCATCTAGAACGTCCCAAACCTCTGGTACTTCACGCTCAACCATTTTCTTAGCAGCTTTGATAGTCGTAGCCATACCGCGACGCTCAAGTTTACCGTAGATAAATGGTTTGAATAGCTCAAGTGCCATCTTTTTAGGAAGACCACACTGGTGCAGTTTAAGCGTAGGACCAACCGTGATTACAGAACGACCAGAGTAGTCAACACGCTTACCTAGTAAGTTTTGACGGAAACGACCTTGCTTACCTTTGATCATATCAGCAAGCGACTTAAGTGGGCGCTTGTTAGAACCAGTAATTGCACGACCACGACGACCATTATCAAGTAGCGCATCAACCGCTTCTTGTAACATACGCTTTTCGTTACGTACGATAATATCTGGTGCGGCTAAGTCTAAAAGGCGCTTCAAACGGTTATTACGGTTAATAACTCGACGATATAAATCGTTCAAATCTGATGTTGCAAAACGGCCGCCATCTAGAGGTACTAGTGGACGTAAGTCTGGCGGAAGAACCGGAAGCACACTCATGATCATCCACTCAGGGTTATTACCTGATTGGTGGAATGATTCCATAAGCTTAAGGCGCTTAGTGATCTTCTTGCGCTTAGTTTCAGAGTTAATGGTTGGTAACTCTTCACGCATTTCAGCAATTAATTGACCAAGGTCTAATTCACGTAGCAAATCAAGTACAGCTTCTGCACCCATCTTCGCTTCGAATTCATCACCGTGCTCTTCTAATGAGTCTAGGTATTCTTCTTCACCTAATAGCTGACCACGCTCAAGCGTTGTCATACCAGGTTCAGTTACCACAAATGATTCAAAGTAAAGTACACGTTCAATATCACGCAACGTCATATCAAGCATTAAGCCGATACGAGATGGCAATGACTTCAAGAACCAGATATGAGCCACTGGGCTTGCTAGTTCAATGTGACCCATACGGTCACGGCGCACTTTAGTTAGCGTTACTTCAACGCCACATTTTTCACAGATCACACCACGGTGTTTTAAGCGCTTATATTTACCACATAAACACTCATAATCTTTCACTGGGCCAAAAATACGGGCACAGAATAAGCCGTCACGCTCAGGCTTGAAAGTACGGTAGTTGATTGTCTCAGGTTTCTTTACCTCACCGTAAGACCATGAACGCACCATGTCTGGTGAAGCAAGACCAATGCGAATTGCATCAAATTCTTCGGTCTTATTTTGTTGCTTCAGAAACTTAAGTAAGTCTTTCACCTTAGCTCTCCTGTCGGAGGTTAATCTTGAGGGCAAACAAAGCTTGCCCCTACATTCTTTCAGTCCGGCTACCCACTGGGAGGGTAACTGCCGCAGCTAAGCTGCGGCGGTCGGATTAATTCTCTTCCAACTCGATGTTGATACCCAGTGAGCGGATTTCTTTGAGCAATACGTTGAATGACTCAGGCATACCCGGTTCCATCTTATGGTTACCGTCAACGATGTTTTTATACATCTTAGTACGACCATTTACGTCATCCGACTTAACTGTCAACATTTCCTGCAGAGTATAGGCAGCACCATATGCTTCTAATGCCCATACCTCCATCTCACCGAAGCGCTGTCCACCGAACTGAGCTTTACCACCCAGCGGCTGCTGAGTAACTAAGCTGTAAGAACCTGTTGAACGTGCGTGCATTTTGTCATCAACCAAGTGGTTAAGTTTCAACATGTACATGTAACCAACAGTTACTTGACGTTCAAATGCGTCACCAGTACGGCCATCATAAAGTGTTACCTGACCACTTGATGGATATCCACCTAGCTCTAGTAACTCTTTAATTTCGCTTTCTTTGGCACCGTCAAACGCAGGCGTCGCAATCGGTAAACCACCTTTAAGGTTTTCAGCTAAACGACGAACTTCATCATCAGAGAAACTTGCAATATCAACTTTCTGACGACAATCCCCTACTTCGTAGGCTTTTTTGATGAATTCACGTAGCTCATGAAGCTCACGCTGCTCTTTCATCATTTCTTCGATTCGCTCGCCAATACCGCGTGCAGCAAGACCCATGTGAGTTTCTAAGACCTGACCGATGTTCATACGTGATGGTACACCGAGTGGGTTCAATACGATGTCTACAGTACGACCTTTATCATCGTATGGCATATCTTCAACAGGTACAATCGTTGAGATTACACCCTTGTTACCGTGACGACCCGCCATCTTATCACCAGGCTGAATACGGCGTTTAACAGCTAAGTAAACTTTAACAATCTTCAACACGCCAGGCTGCAAATCATCACCTTGAGTGATCTTGCGACGTTTGTTTTCAAACTTTTTGTCGTATTCGGCTTTAAGTTCATCATACTGTGCAGCAAGTTGCTCAAGCTCTGATTGCTGCTGTTCATCCGCAAGGCTTTGGGTAAGTAGCTTGTCAGTTGAAAGATCCGCAATGCGGCTTTCTTCAAATCCAGCTTTCACTAGTAGAGAACGCGCACGACCTAACACACCCGATTCAAGGATCTTGAATTCTTCATTGAAGTCTTTTTTCGCTTCACGAAGCTGCATGTCTTCAACTTCTAAGGCACGCTTATCTTTTTCAACGCCATCACGGGTAAATACTTGTACATCAATAACAGTACCAGTTACAGAGTTTGGAACACGTAATGAACTGTCTTTAACATCTGATGCTTTTTCACCGAAGATAGCACGCAGTAGCTTTTCTTCCGGTGTTAGCTGCGTTTCGCCTTTAGGTGTTACTTTACCTACTAGGATATCGCCGCCTTTTACTTCAGCACCAATGTACACAACGCCTGATTCATCAAGCTTACCAAGTGCAGATTCACCCACATTTGGAATATCAGCAGTGATCTCTTCAGGACCTAACTTAGTGTCACGAGCAATACATTGAAGCTCTTGAATGTGGATCGTGGTTAGACGATCTTCTTCAACTACGCGCTCAGATAATAAAATCGAGTCTTCGAAGTTGTAACCATTCCAAGGCATGAATGCTACACGTAAGTTTTGACCAAGCGCAAGATCACCTAAGTCAGTAGATGGACCATCTGCAAGCACATCACCACGTACTACCGGCTCTCCAACCATACAAGTTGGCTTTTGGTTAATACAGGTATTTTGGTTTGAACGTGTATATTTCGTTAAGTTATAAATGTCGATACCGGCTTCACCAGGTACACGCTCATCTTCGTTAACGTTTACAACGATACGACTTGCATCAGCGTACTTAACAACACCGCCACGTTTAGCAACGATAGTTACACCTGAATCTTTCGCAAGCGTCAGTTCAATACCAGTACCTACTAGCGGCTTGTCTGCTTTTAACGTCGGTACTGCCTGACGTTGCATGTTTGAACCCATTAATGCACGGTTTGCATCATCGTGTTCAAGGAATGGGATAAGCGCCGCTGCCACAGAGATAACCTGCTGTGGAGATACATCCATATATTGAATATCAGAACGACCCATAAAGGTTGATTCACCTTTGTGACGACATGGGATCTGCTCATCAATAAATTCGTTATTTTCGTCTAAGTTTGAGTTTGCCTGTGCAATTACAAACTGACCTTCTTCGATTGCAGAAAGGTAATCAACTTCATCAGTCACCACACTATCAACTACTTTACGATATGGTGTTTCTAAGAAACCATAATCGTTAGTACGTGCATACGTAGAAAGTGAGTTGATCAGACCAATGTTTGGACCTTCCGGCGTTTCGATAGGACACACACGACCATAGTGAGTTACGTGTACATCTCGTACTTCAAAGCCTGCACGTTCACGTGTTAAACCACCCGGACCTAATGCAGAAATACGACGCTTATGCGTTACTTCAGATAATGGGTTGTTTTGGTCCATAAACTGAGATAACTGTGAAGAACCGAAGAATTCTTTAACTGCTGCAGAAATAGGCTTAGCGTTAATTAAGTCTTGTGGCATTACAGCATCTAAATCACCTAAGCTTAGGCGTTCACGTACCGCACGTTCTACACGTACTAAACCAACACGGAATTGGTTTTCAGCCATTTCACCCACAGAACGAATACGACGGTTACCTAAGTGGTCAATATCATCCACATCGCCTTTACCGTTACGAATGTCGATTAATACTCGCATCACCGAAACAATATCTTCTTTGCTCAGGGTGCCGGTGCCAGTGTCAGTGTCATAGCCTACACGGCTATTGAACTTCATACGACCAACAGTTGACAAGTCATAACGCTCTTCAGAGAAGAACAAGTTGTCAAAAAGTGCTTCCGCAGCTTCTTTTGTTGGTGGCTCACCAGGGCGCATCATACGGTAAATTTCTACCAATGCTTCTAGGCGATTGCTAGTTGAGTCAATACGAACTGTATCTGACATATAAGCACCGCTGTCTACATCATTGATGTAAAGAGTAGCGATTTTAGTATGGCCCGCTTTTACAAGCTCAGCCATCAACTCAAGCGATAACTCATCGTTAGCATTAGCGATAACTTCGCCAGTAGACTCATCGATGTAATTTTGCGCGATCACACGACCAATAATGTACTCGTGTGGTACTTCTAATTGAGTAATTTCTTTCTTTTCTAGTGTTTTAATATGGCGCGCTGTAATACGTCGACCAGATTCAACCACTATTTCACCGTCAGCATCTTTAATATCAAAAGCAGCTGTTTCACCACGTAAACGTGATGGTACAAGCTCCATTAACACTTTACCGTCAGTTACTTCGAACGTTGTTGTATCGAAGAACAATGCAAGGATCTCTTCTGAAGAGAACTCAAGTGCACGTAAAATGATTGATGCAGGTAGTTTACGACGACGGTCTATACGAACGTAAAGATTATCTTTTACGTCGAATTCAAAGTCTAACCATGAACCACGGTAAGGGATAACGCGCGCGTTATAAAGCACTTTACCAGAAGAGTGCGACTTACCACGGTCGTTATCAAAGAATACACCAGGTGAACGGTGTAGCTGAGAAACGATAACACGCTCTGTTCCATTGATAACAAAAGTACCGGTATCAGTCATGAGCGGGATTTCGCCCATGTAAACTTCTTGCTCTTTAATGTCTTTAACTGTGCCTGGTGCTTCTTTATCCATTAACACAAGACGTAATTTCACGCGAAGTGGAGCAGAATATGTCACGCCGCGAATTTGACATTCTTTTACATCGAATACTGGCTCACCAATACGATAACTTACGTATTGTAGCTCAGAATTTCCCGAGTAGCTTTTGATCGGAAACACAGAACGGAAAGCAGCTTCCAAACCGTGGTCGCCATCAGCGTCCGGATTCAAGAATTTTTTGAACGATTCTAACTGCGTCGACAGTAAGAAAGGTATGTCCAAAACTTGTGGACGTTTACCAAAATCCTTACGGATACGTTTCTTTTCAGAATAAGAGTAAGCCATGGGGTTCCTCAGCTTGCTGATCTTTGACCCAACCTGTTCTTGTAAGAACAGACTTAACTGGCATTCAAGCCATGATAACAACATCTAATTGTTGTACTAAATGCCATTGATATTAGCAAAAAACTGTTAAGTCATTGAAAATACCATTGAAATTTAGAATTTTATTACACTATAGAAAGAGACCTTTCTATAGCGCAAAAGGGCCGGTGATTAAATAATCACCAGCCCTTGCCTGATTTCTCAGGCAGCGAACCTAGCGTAAGCTAGATTACTTGATCTCAACTTCAGCACCAGCTTCTTCAAGATCTTTCTTAAGTGCTTCAGCTTCTTCTTTAGAAACAGCTTCTTTGATTGGCGCAGGAGCAGACTCAACAAGAGCTTTTGCTTCTTTAAGGCCAAGACCAGTTGCACTACGTACAGCTTTGATAGAAGCAACTTTGTTAGCGCCAGCAGCAGTAAGAATAACGTCAAATTCAGTTTTCTCTTCAGCAGCTTCAGCAGCAGGACCAGCAACAACAGCTGCTGCTGCAGTTACACCGAACTTCTCTTCCATTGCTTCTACTAGTTCAACAACGTCCATTACTGACATTTCAGCAATTGCGTCAAGGATTTGGTCTTTAGTTACAGACATTTCAAATTTCCTAATTATTTACGAACCCATGTGGTTCAAAAAATTTATTAAAGAAAGGAGCGGGCTTAAAATTAAGCAGCTTGCTCAGCTTTCTGTACACGTACCGCTTCAATTGTTTTACACAATTTGCCGGCAGACGCTTCTTTCATTGCGCTCATTAAGCGTGCAACAGCTTCGTCGTATGTAGGTAGCTTAGCAAGCATATCTACATCTACAACTTTACCTTCGAATACAGCAGTCTTAAGCTCAAATGTTTCATTCTTTTTCGCGAAATCAGCAAAGATACGCGCAGCAGCACCTGGGTGCTCTGAAGAGAAAGCGATAAGGCTTGGACCAACTAGTGATTCGTTTAGGCATTCGTAATCAGTGCCTTCAACAGCACGTTTAGCTAGCGTGTTACGAACAACTTTCATCCATACACCAGCTTCACGAGCTTCTTTACGAAGAGCAGTGATTGCACCTACTGTTACACCACGAGAATCAGCAACAACCGCTGAAAGAGCACCTTTGGCAGCTTCGTTGACTTCAGCAACAATTGCTTTTTTGTCTTGAAGATTTAAAGCCATGGGTGTTACTCCTGGTTTATAGAAAAACAAATATTTGTTTTTCAGTTCTACTCTACTCTGCTAAAAAATAGCAAAGATGCTTTTTACGGCGAGAGCCAGAAGATTAGGAAAATCTAGCTGGGATTCACACCGTCTACGTAGGACGATTAAGGTTTAAAACCACCTACGGTCTTGGACGGAAGCGCAATTTATCGCTTAACTTAAAAAGTGTTGCGAAATTATGCGCTTCAACCCGAATTTTTCTTTGTAAATAATTCAGAAACAAAATTATCAACAAAATGGCGCAAAATTATAGTTCAAAAATTACGCCATGTAAATGCTAATCTCTAATAAATTATACTTGCGTATCTAGAGTAGCTTGGTCTACAGAAACACCTGCACCCATAGTTGTTGAGATGCTTACTTTTTTCACGTAAGTACCTTTTGCTTGAGAAGGCTTAGCCTTTTTAAGCGCAACAATTAGAGACTCAAGGTTTTGTTGTAACTGTTCAGCTGTGAAATCCACTTTACCAATTGTAGTGTGGATAATACCGTTTTTATCGTTACGGTAGCGAACCTGACCAGCTTTAGCATTTTTAACTGCTTCTGCAACATTCGGTGTAACAGTACCAGTTTTAGGGTTAGGCATAAGACCACGTGGACCTAGGATTTGACCTAGTTGACCAACAACGCGCATTGCATCAGGAGAAGCAACAACAACGTCAAAGTTCATTTCGCCTTTTTTAACTTGCTCAGCAAGGTCTTCCATGCCCACTAAATCAGCACCAGCTTCTTTAGCAGCATCAGCGTTAGCACCTTGAGTGAACACTGCTACACGAACGTCACGACCAGTACCGTGTGGTAGTACAGTTGCACCACGAACGTTTTGATCTGATTTACGTGCATCGATACCAAGGTTAACAGCAACGTCAACACTTTCAACGAACTTAGCTGTTGCTAATTCTTTAAGCAATGCAACTGCTTCGTTGATTTCGTAATCTTTAGTAACTTCCACTTTCTCGCGGATAGTACGCATACGTTTAGTAAGTTTAGCCATTTCTATTAACCCTCTACGTTCAAGCCCATTGCACGTGCAGAACCTGCAATCGTGCGAACTGCAGCATCTAAATCAGCTGCTGTTAAATCTGGACGTTTAGTCTCAACGATCTCTTCAAGCTGAGCACGTGTAACAGTACCCACTTTCTCAGTGTTAGGACGGCCAGAGCCAGACTTGATGCCTGCAGCTTTCTTAAGAAGGTAAGAAGCAGGTGGAGTCTTCATGTCGAACGTGAAAGAACGATCATTGTATACAGAAATAACAACAGGAACAGGTGCGCCTTTCTCAATTGATTCTGTACGTGCGTTGAACGCCTTACAGAATTCCATGATGTTTACACCGTGTTGACCTAGTGCAGGACCTACTGGAGGACTAGGATTAGCCATACCAGCAGCAACTTGTAGCTTGATTAGAGCTTCAACTTTTTTAGCCATGATAATACCTCATTAGGTGGGTCTTAGCCTTGTGCGCGCGAGGACGCGTACTCAAGCGGCTTCCCAATTAATAAAAAAACTTTTTGCTTTTACAAAGACCTTACAGTCTTCGTGTACAAAAAGGCCGCTGATTATAAGTTAACCAGCGGCCTTTTTCAATAGCTGTAGGAATAAAGATTATTTATCTTTTTCTACTTGCCCAAATTCTAAGTCTACAGGGGTAGAACGACCGAAAATAAGCACCGATACTTTTACGCGGCTCTTCTCGTAGTCAACTTCTTCAACCACACCACTAAAGTCAGCAAATGGGCCGTCATTAACACGTACCACTTCACCCACTTCAAACAAGGTTGCAGGTTTAGGTGCTTCTGCATTTTCTTGTAGACGATTAAGAATGCGATCAGCTTCTTTTGTGCTGATAGGAGCTGGACGGTCAGAAGTGCCACCGATAAAGCCCATTACTCGCGGCGTACTGTTCACTAAGTGCCAGCTTGCATCATTCATATCCATCTCGACCAAAACATAACCTGGGAAGAATTTACGTTCAGACTTGCGCTTTTGACCCGCACGCATCTCAACAACTTCTTCAGTCGGCACTAAAACTTCACCGAAGCTCTCTTCTAGGCCTTCAATTTTGATGTGCTCAATGATGGTTTGAGCCACGCGCTTTTCATAACCTGAAAACGCCTGAATTACGTACCAACGTAATTTCTTTTCTTTGTTCTCATCCGACATGGGATCAGATCTCCAATCCAGTTAAAAAGCCAACAACTCTAAATAAAATGCCGTCTAGACCCCACAGGATCAACGCCATTACTACTGTCGCAGCCATAACGATAAGCGTAGTGTGAGTCGTTTCTTGACGCGTAGGCCAAACAACTTTACGTACTTCAATGCGCGACTCTTTTGCAAAAGCAATAAAAGTACGCCCTTTTTCAGTCGTAGCAGCAACACCTAATGCAGCTGCTATCGATGCAACCACACCTACGGCTCGAACTAATACAGACATATCTGCATAAAGATAGTTGCCAACGACCGCTCCTGTAAGTAGCGTGATCGCAATTAGCCATTTTACCATGTCCATCGAGCTAGACGGGTTTTCAACATTAGTGCTCATAATCAATTTTACCTTAAATACAGACACAACAACCCTGCATATAACAGGGTTAATCCATTAAATCCAAATGTACAAATTAAGCGCTTAAAATTTAAACACATTATTTTAGATTTGGACTCTTCTTACATTGAATTGGCAGGGGCGGCAGGACTCGAACCCGCAACCATCGGTTTTGGAGACCGCTGTTCTACCAATTGGAACTACGCCCCTGCAAAGTGGACGCCCATTATACTTACGAACAATTTGAAAACAAGAGTAAAAGATGTGCAAACACAAAAATCCTCAAAACTAACCACACATTCTTTGTTTAGATAGGTTCTAGTGTACGTTATTCAAGCATCAAGTCGTAATAAATCAGGGTTATAAAAATCAGTTAACAACCAAATTTGTTCAAAAGCATGATGACTTGGGCAATCAAGCTGGCCAGCAATCGATATAAAATCATCATGGTGCCATAACGTACTTGCATTGCGAATTAGCAACCAAGTGCGTTCAGAGTGATAGCGTTTAAAGGATTTTTGTTTTAGTAGTCGCTCGAGTGCAATCAACAAACGTCGCTCAGACGGGGCTTGCGCCATTGCCGCAAGTTCTCTTTGTATGTTTAGTGACAGTGATCTGCCAAGTACTGCCATCGCTTCTTTGTCACTACCATATAAGTGAGCAACTTCAATATCTAAGCGCTGCTCTCCTTGATAACAGCTAACATCTGGCATATTCGGTTCATTGTGCCAGATATGCCGCATTGGAATACCGAATTGTTGCTCGTAACAACGTAAAAATAACTTTGCAGCCTGATGTTCTAGCTGCAACTTTTCTAGATCACTGTCGCGCAGTTCCGATGGTTTCATGTATATCCGTTAACAAACTAGAGGCACCGAAGCGAAAATGCGTTGCATTAATCCACTGCCGGCCCATTATTTGCTCGGCTAAATGTAAATATTCACTTGCCTGTGCGACGGTTTTTACACCACCGGCCGCTTTGAAGCTAACATCTTTACCTGAGCGCTTAATGTAATTAAGTATAGTCTGTGTTGAGTTTATAGTTGCATTTACCGGCACTTTACCAGTGCTGGTTTTAATAAAGTCAGCACCCGCTAGCACCGCGACTTCACACGCTTGAGTGATCAACGTATCGGTTGCTAACACACCACTTTCAATAATCACTTTCAGCTTTGCTTTGTCTTTGCACAGCACTTTACTTGAATTAACGTATTGCCATGGCGTTTCGGGGTCCCCTGCAATTAATTGCTGGTAAGGGAGTACTAAGTCTATTTCATTAGCACCATCACACAATGCTTGTTCAGTTTGGGCAAGTACCGACTTTAGCGATTGCCTACCATCAGGAAAGTTTGTCACGGTAGCTACGTTAACGTGAGTTAAATTGCGCTCTTCAAGCAACCATTTGACCAATGCAACAAATTGCGGATAGACACAAACCGCCGCAGGTACGCCAATATCGGGGTTAATACTATGAATAAGTGACTTAATGGCATGTTCGTTATCGTTTTCATTTAACGAAGTTAAATCCATTAAGCTTAATGCCAATTTAGCATCTTCATACAATGCCATAATTCTATTCCTGTTAGGTCAATATATTGACTTAGTAAAAAGCATACAAGCAAACCACCACAGGACATATGTCCGCAAAGATAGCTAACTAAGCCAATTCAATGCTGAATAACTCATAACCAAACACTATAAGCACGGCACCGCACTTACATTTTAAGCGCAAAGCACTGTCACTCAAGCCTTAAGCCATTTGAATAGGTGCTATATAACTTTTAGTTATATAAACTAGGTTTTAATTATTTTTTACTCTGCTAAGGGCACTATATTCTGCTTTCCTGTTCACCACGTTAGATACAAAGTAGCTGTGGTAACTTAATCTTAGTGCTTTGGAGCTAACAGTGCAGTATTTACCCATTTTCACAAAACTTGATAATAAGCCAGTTCTCATCGTTGGAGGCGGCGATGTCGCGCTTAGAAAGTGCAGAGCCTTTATAAAAGCGCGTGCAAATATTACCTTAGTCGCACCACAGTTTTGTGATGAACTTACAGAGCACGCTAAAGATGGTGACGTAACGCTAATCACTGATTACTTCAATACAGACCATTTAAACGCAAAGATGCTGGTCATTGCCGCCACTGATAACGATGAAGTGAACAACTTAGTATTTGAACAAGCTAATGAACGACATATTTTTGTTAATGTAGTCGATGATCAGCCTAAGTGTACGTTTATTTTCCCCTCTATCGTTGATAGAGATCCGATAACCATTGCTATTTCTAGTGCGGGCACAGCTCCTGTTTTAGCCCGTCGTTTGAGAGAGAAACTAGAAACGCTTATACCACAGCACATTGGACCCCTCGCCAGATTGGTTGGCAGCTTTCGTACTCATGTGAAAGCGCAGTTTAAACATTTTGCAGACAGACGTCAGTTCTGGGAACGTGTATTCGACTCAAGTGTCGTCAGTAAAGTACAAGTAGGTGATACTGCCGCTGCCACAGAACAATTACATGAGATGCTCAATACAACCGCAAAGCCTGAAGGCGAGGTTTATATTGTCGGAGCAGGTCCTGGTGATCCAGAACTATTAACACTTAAAGCTTTACAACTAATGCAGCAGGCCGATATTGTGGTCTATGACTACCTTGTTTCTGACGAAATAATGGATTTGGTGCGCCGCGATGCGGATCTCGTTTGTGTCGGTAAACGTCTAGGTAACCATAGCGTAAAACAAGAAGACACTAACCAGATGTTGGTCGACTTTGCTAAGCAAGGTAAAAAAGTTTGCCGTATAAAAGGTGGTGACCCATTTATTTATGGTCGAGGTGGTGAAGAGGTACAAGTGCTCGCCGCTAACCAAATTAGGTATCAAATTGTACCAGGCATTACCGCAGCTGCAGGCTGTAGTGCTTATGCGGGGATTCCGTTGACACATCGAGACCATGCCCAAGCAATTCAATTTGTAACAGGCCACTGCAAAAAAGCAGGTCAGGAGTTAGATTGGCTGTCATTGGCCAAACCACATCAAACGTTAGCCATTTATATGGGCGTGATAAAATCGCCACATATTCAAGCTCAGCTTATAGCGCATGGCAGAAGTGGCTCGACACCGGTGGCTATCATAGAAAACGGTACTCGAAAAGAACAGCGCGTGGTTAGAACACAGTTAGATCAATTGGCTGCACAAATTGACACACAGCACATTGTATCCCCTGCGTTACTTATTATTGGTGAAGTAGCTGCTTTGCATGAGCAATTAGCATGGTTTGGTCAAACCTCGCAAGTCAGTAGCTTTGCCCAGCCACTCACTGATGTGGCATAAACTAGTTTATTTATAATTTTAATCTTTGATGTAGGACGACGATCATGGCTTTAACACACCTTCAGCAGCTTGAAGCTGAGAGTATAAAGATAATTCGCGAAGTCGCCGCTGAGTTTGAAAACCCAGTAATGCTTTACTCTATCGGTAAAGATTCTTCGGTACTTTTGCACTTAGCACGTAAAGCGTTTTACCCAGCTAAAATTCCATTCCCGTTGTTGCATGTAGACACCGATTGGAAGTTCCGCGAAATGATTGAGTTTCGTGACCGCTTGGCTAAAGAGTATGACTTTGATTTATTAGTACATAAAAACCAAGAAGGTATCGATATGGGCGTAGGGCCATTTACACATGGCTCTGCTAAACACACCGATATAATGAAAACACAAAGCCTAAAGCAAGCGCTTGATAAATATGGCTTCGATGCAGCTTTTGGTGGCGCACGCCGTGACGAGGAAAAATCTCGCGCAAAAGAGCGTGTTTATTCATTCCGAGATAAACATCATCGTTGGGATCCAAAAAATCAACGCCCTGAGTTATGGAGTAACTATAACAGCCAGGTTAACCCAGGTGAAAGTATTCGTGTATTTCCACTGTCGAACTGGACTGAGCTCGATATTTGGCAATATATCTACCAAGAAGATATCGACATGGTGCCACTATATCTTGCCAAAGAGCGCCCTGTTGTTGAGCGTGACGGTACATTAATTATGGTTGATGATGACAGAATGCCATTAGAAGAAGGCGAAGTGCCACAGATGAAATCGGTTCGTTTTCGTACTTTGGGCTGCTACCCATTAACCGGAGCAGTTGAATCAACGGCGAGCAGCTTAACTGAAATTATTGAAGAAATGTTGTTATCAACCTCTTCAGAGCGTGAAGGCCGTGTAATTGACCATGACTCATCTGGGTCAATGGAGAAGAAAAAACGTGAGGGGTACTTCTAATGTCAACAGCCAATGAAGTAAGAGAATTAGGTATTGATGCATACCTTGCTCGCCAGCAAGACAAAAGCTTATTACGCATGATGACCTGCGGTAGCGTAGATGATGGAAAATCCACCTTGATCGGACGACTGTTACACGACAGCCACCAAATTTATGAAGACCAACTCGCGGCGCTTCATAAAGATAACGAAAAAGTAGGTAATGCGGGTGAAGAGCTTGATTTAGCACTTTTAGTTGATGGTTTACAGGCTGAACGTGAGCAAGGTATTACTATTGATGTTGCATATCGTTATTTCTCAACTGAAAAGCGCAAGTTTATCATCGCTGACACACCAGGTCATGAGCAATATACACGTAACATGGTAACGGGTGCGTCAACCAGTGATTTAGCAATCATTCTTGTAGATGCGCGCTATGGTGTTCAAGTGCAAACTAAGCGCCATAGCTTTATTTGTGACTCGCTTGGCATTACTCAATTTGTGGTTGCCATCAATAAAATGGATATCTGTGACTTTGACGAAGCAGTATTTAATCGCATAAAAGCCCAGTATCTAGAGTTTGCAGAACAGCTTAATGTCTCAAACATTAAATTTGTACCTATGTCAGCGCTCAAAGGTGATAATGTCGTAACCCGCTCAAAGCATACGCCTTATTACACCGACAAACCTCTACTAGAGCTGCTTGAAGATTCACCAGCTACTGCAGCTAATACTGAATTTGAAGCGCGTTTTCCAGTACAGTATGTGGTTCGCCCAAACTTAGATTTTCGTGGTTTTCAAGGTACTTTGACTTCAGGTTCGTTAGAAGTTGGTCAAGCAATCAAAGTATTGCCTTCAGGCAAGAGCTCCAGTATTAAGGAACTCGTTACATTTGATGGAAACCTGCAGCGTACAGAAACAGGCCAAGCGTTTACTATTACGCTCAATGATGAAGTTGATGTCAGTCGTGGCGACGTGATAGTACCTGTAAATTCAAGTGCAGAAGTCACAAACCTTATTCAGGCTAAGTTGGTTTGGATGCATGAGTCGCCATTAGTACTTGGTAAAAGCTATAACTTTAAGTTAGGCAGTAAAAATACCTCAGCCATCGTAAAACGTATCGACTATACCATTGATGTGAATACGCTAGAACATGGTCAAGCAGATTC
Source organism: Pseudoalteromonas sp. SANK 73390 (assembly GCF_054966645.1). NCBI lineage: Bacteria > Pseudomonadati > Pseudomonadota > Gammaproteobacteria > Alteromonadales > Pseudoalteromonadaceae > Pseudoalteromonas > Pseudoalteromonas sp. SANK 73390. Next base: position 6,704 of record NZ_ARPN01000040.1, on the reverse strand, counting down.
ACTGCAACTGAACGAAATTGCAATTGTTACTCTTGAGTTGACTGAAAGTATTGTGGCTGACAATTATCGTAACAATCGTGAAACTGGCTCATTCATCCTAATCGACCGCCTAAATAACTTAACGGTTGGTGCGGGTATGGTTGAAGCTTTATTAGCTGCACAAGAGATGACACACTCTCAATTTAGTGAGTTTGAAATTGAGCTAAATGCTTTAGTACGCAAGCACTTTGCACATTGGCAGGCGCTTGATATATCAAAGCTTAAGTAATGTTTACACGCCTGTTATTAGGAGCGTCTTTGGATGTATGAACAAATCATATTAACAGGCATAATGTTATCGCTAGTTGGGTGCCTTTTTGGTACCCGTATCAAGCCAGCGTGGCTATTTGTGGGTGCAATAAGTTTTAGCTACATGGCTGGGCTTATTGACCTAGAAGGCATGCTTGTTAACTATGCTAATCCTTCATTGATCACCCTTGTTTTGCTGGTATTAGTGTCTATAGCCATCGAAAAAACCACTCTAATACAAACATTAGCACAATCATTGGCAAAAGGTAGTTTGTCACGTTCCGTGATGAAACTTGGATTATCTACCGCCTTTTTGTCCTCATTTACGAATAACACCGCAGTCGTGGCATCATTAATTTCAGCGATAAAAGAAAGCCCAACGCATTCACCATCAAAATTACTTCTGCCATTATCCTATACCGCTATTTTAGGTGGCACGTTAACTTTGATTGGTACCTCAACCAACCTAATCGTCAACGGCTTTGCTATCGATGCTGGAATGGCCCCGCTAGGCTTTTTTGATTTTACTCTGATCGGTTTAGGTGCTTTGTTTGTCGGTTTAATTACCATTATGGTGTTGTTAAAGTATTTGCCCGACAATGGCACAAATCAGCAAGAAGTTGTGCCTTTTTACTTAGAAGGTAAAGTACAAGCAGGTTCAAAGCTAATTGGCCGTTCCGTAGAAGAAAATGGCTTACGTGATTTAAAAGATTTATTTCTTGCTGAAATCATTCATGGTGATCGCCGTATCTGTGCAGTCACACCACAGCAAGTGATCCAACAAGGAGATACCTTGCTGTTTGTTGGTGATATAAAATCAGTCCCTTTACTGACTCGCTTTGACGGACTCAAAATTGTTCATGACAAACATGAAAAAGATGTTGAGCACCTAGTTGAGGTCGTTATGAGTCAGTCTTCAAAATATATTGGTAAAACAGTCAAAGAAGTTCGCTTTCGCGAGCAGTTTCATGCTGCTGTAATTGCTATTCGTCGTGGCCACGACCGCTTGCAAGGTGGGCTGGGTCAAGTACGTTTGCAAGCTGGCGACTCTTTAATTTTGGCACCAGGTAGCCAGTTTTATGAATTACCAAATTTAAAGCGTGAGTTCGTGTATATCTCCGGTTTAGACTTACAAACACACCTGAAATCGAAGCAATCAAATATAGTACTTGCTGCTTTTAGCGGTGTCTTAGCGCTCAGCATTTTTGGTATTGTGCCGCTAGTGAAAGGCTTAATGATATTGCTGCTTGGTTTGTTTTTAATGGGCACAATCAAAATCAACGAACTAAAAAGGCGCTTCCCACTGGAGCTGTTGGCAATCGTTGGCAGCGCCATCGGTCTTGCAAAGCTGATGATAAATACCGGACTTGCAGGCAAAATATCTTCGGGGCTATTTTATATGCTGGGTGACTTTGGCCCATATGGTGCATTTATTGCTATTTTTGTGATGACCGTGATTTTTACAGAACTTATCACCAATAATGCCGCTGCAGCGCTCTCTTTTCCTGTCGCATATGCATTGGCAATTGGCTTTGATGTAAGCCCTTTACCTTTTATTATGGCTGTTGCCTTTGGTGCGTCAGCAAGTTTTATTTCTCCGTTTAGCTATCAAACTAATTTGATGGTATATAGCGCAGGAAACTATCGCATCAAAGACTATGTAACCATGGGTTTACCCCTCTCTATCATTTATTCAATAACCGTTTTAACCTTAATTCCTTTAGTTTTTCCGTTTTAATAGGTAAGCAAGATGGACGAAAATGTAGTTTGGCATAACTATGCCGTTGATAAAGCACAACGTAGTGAACAAAAGCGCCATAAGCCTTGTGTTTTATGGTTCACTGGCTATTCAGGCTCAGGCAAAAGTACCGTTGCCGGCGCACTTGAAAGCGCATTACACCAACAAGGCGTACACACTTACTTACTCGATGGTGATAATGTTCGCCATGGCCTGTGTAAAGATTTGGGGTTTAGTGATGGTGACCGAGTAGAAAATATTCGTCGCGTTGGTGAGCTAAGTAAGCTGATGGCTGATGCAGGATTAATAGTGCTAACCGCCTTTATTTCCCCGTTTCAGGGGGAACGTGATATGGTGCGTGAGCTATTAGATGACGGTGAGTTTATTGAAGTATTTTTAGATACACCATTAGATGTATGTGAACAGCGCGATCCAAAAGGGCTCTACAAAAAAGCCCGAGCAGGTGAAATCAAACATTTCACTGGTATCGATTCTGACTATCAGGCGCCCGTTAACCCTGAAGTCACTTTAGATACCAGCAAAAATTCACTTACCCAATCTGTCGAGCAGCTAGTAGCGCATCTAAAAACTAAAAATATTATAGGATAAGTTATGAATCAGACCGACCTTTTGGAAGAGATATTAATGTTGGCACGTAAGGCCGGTGATGAAATTATGCCAATCTACGCCAAAGATTTTAATATTGAATATAAGGCCGACGAAAGCCCCGTGACCGATGCTGACATTGCCGCTCATAAAGTTATCGTCAAAGGTCTTACAGCATTAACCCCTGAGTTACCAATTTTAAGCGAAGAAAGCGCCAATATTGATTGGCCAACCCGACAAACTTGGCAGCAGTACTGGCTAGTTGATCCCATTGATGGTACTAAAGAGTTTATAAAAAAGAATGGAGAGTTTACCGTTAATATTGCGCTCATCAGCAATGGCAAACCTATCTTAGGCGTAGTACATGCCCCTGCGCTTAATGTTAGCTACTTAGCTGCAGAAGCGATTGGCGCTTTTCGAGAGTGTGGTGAAGCGCGTATCGAGCTTAAAGTAACCCACAAGCCAAACACCGGAAAAATCAATGTGGTAGGCTCACGCTCACACCCTTCGCCCGATTTAGCCGCCTACCTTGAACAGTTTGATGACGTAGAAATGATCCCCAAAGGTAGCTCGTTGAAGCTATGCCTAGTTGCTGAAGGACAAGCCGATGTATACCCTCGACTTGGTCTAACAAGCGAATGGGATACAGGTGCAGGTCATGCAGTGGCAGCGATTGCAGGGGCAACAGTCACACAAATTGATGGCAGTCCTTTGCTTTATAATCAAAAAGAAAGCTACTTAAACCCGTACTTTGTAGTTTCTCGGTTAACTGATTAAGTTATGTCGGTTAGCCCATCAACCGTGGGCTAATCATCAAATCCCGTATAAAGTATGCATAGCTTGATAGTTAATGCCGAACTGCTGCTCAAACCAACTGTTTACATAATTATTATTTGGCTCAACATGTGCACACCTTAGTACATTTTCAGCCCTTGTATGCGCTTGCTGATTACGGCAATACTGCTGTCCCCATAACTGCTTTAGATGAGTATCAAATTCTCGAGTTAAGTTGTCTAAGTAAGATGCAAATGCCTGCTGTTGATCTAAAAACGTTGCAGCTTTTGGTTGTAGCTGTGCTTTTGCAAAATTTGCACTATGACTGGTCGTTTGATTGGTTTGCCTGTCTATATACTGATCTGTCAGCAGCATCCCCCCGAGTTGACCTTGGTAACTCAGCTGTACAGAGTATGTCTCTTGATAATCTACTTGAGGATAAATATAAACACGTTCAATATCTACTGCAACTTGCTTATTTTCATCTTGCGGATCGGGCCTTAACGTTTGGACTACATACCGCTTCTCTTGCTGCTTGTGAGTGCTGGTACGTTGGTACTCAACGTTTGCCGCCATCGTTACATTCAGTAATTGAGACCCTTTTGGTGAGTACCAAATGCTGCGCTGAAAACGCTCTTGCAACTGACGTGTTGTTCCCTCAATTAAGTGCTGATGATCGCGTCTTTTTGGTGTATTCAGTTGTAATTGTTCATTAAACACAATTTTTCTAAATCTGCTGTTATCCTGGCTATCAATTGATAAACGGTGCTGAACCTGCCACACAGAACAGTACTTTTGTGTTAGCGCGTGTAAAAAAAAGCGCTGGCTAATCACTTGCTTTGCTAAAGTGTCACATTTACTTTTTGCCAAGCGACTTAGCTGAGATTGATAGTTATTGAAAGATGCACTCAGTTGAGCGTTAGCAATTAACAAAGCATATTTGTGTTCAAACCAACGAAATTTATCAGGGAAACGGCCAGCGGCTAAATCTTTAGCATAATCCTTTAAAAACTGCTCTGCATAACGTACCTCTTCATTTTGCGTTGCAGCTTGTGCTCCCATCGCTTCAATATGCCATGTACTTTGATTTCGTAAAATAGACTCTAACTTATCGGCTGCACCTACATAATTTGCAGCCAACCTAAGCATACGAACTTCAATCAGCCCTCTGTCTATTATTTTATGGCGTGCTTGATTAAGCCGTTGCTGCGCCTCTACATCAGTGGCATCTTCATTTAGAGCCGCTTGGTAAAACTCAGCTGCTTGCTGATACATACCTTGTTCATATAATTTGTCTCCTTTTTCAACTAAGCTGGTACATGCGCTCAGTAAAAGAAAACTCCCCAACAATACTATAGCTCGGATCATAAAGCTATTTTCCCTTAAAATTCAAAATTTTAAACTTACTTGATTTTCTCTGAGCAGACATTGTATCTAATTTAAGTCCACCATGCGATGGATAAAATAACACCAAACTGTATCACTTTGACTACGCTTTAAGTGTACATACAATTAGAGGCTGAATTATGCATCAATACTTGGGCCGTTTATTACTTTGCAGCTTATCCTTACTCTCAACAATTTCACTTGCCAGTGTTCCTCATAGCAAGATACATGTTTATACGGAAGATTTTCCTCCTTATCAAGAATTTATGGGGCCTGGTAAAATTGGTGGTGTTGCCACTGAATTAGTCAAAGCACTGTTTGAGCACAGCAATATCGACTATAAAATACATGTATTACCTTGGTTTAGAACCAGTCATATAGTCAATAATACACCTAACACATTTATCTATTCTCTAGCACGTACTCAAGAGCGTGAAGAACACTACCATTGGATAGCTCCCTTATGTGAGGTAAATGTGTCTTTTTACAAACTCAAAGCCAGAAAAGACATAATCATTCACGATATAGAAGATGTGCGACAATATATTGTTGCTGTTGCATCTGGGCAACCGACAGAGCAACACCTTGTAGAGCTTGGTTTTAGTCAAGATGATAATTTAGTCATTTTGGCCAGCCATCAACAAGGCGCACAAATGCTCAACAAGGCTCGTGTTGATCTACTCTATGGTGCTGACTTATTTGTCAAAAATGTACAGCAATCTCTAGGAAGAGCAGGTGAATGGGAAAAAGTCTATGTATCGCCACACTTAAGTAAGCGTATGTATTTAGCCGCTAACATAAACAGTGATGAAGCGCTGATCAGTAAATTACGTCATAATTTTAATGCACTAAATTCCCAATTAAACACGTCTGTACGCTGTGAACAAGCAGTACGAGATCACTGAATATTATAAGACGATTCGGGTCCGTACTTTGTCAAATGCCACCTTCAAGTGCTCATCACTTGCCGCAATAGCAAAGTACTCATCCAATAATGTACGTAACAGCACAACGTTATCAATTGTTTGAACAACTTCCACATCGGTATGTTCATTGCTGTGGATAAACTGATTGTTACGAATTAAATAGCGCTGCCCGCTCTCAATTCGAGATACAACTAAATGATTAACAAAAGCCGCCTCATGGTGCTGATGGCTATAAAAATGCCCCACTTCACAATCGCTCTCAAATACCTCCGACAGGTCAATTTGATATAGAACAAGCTGCTCAGGCGCAAGCAAAGAAACTGTCGCAGACGTTGTTGTTCGTTCAACCTGATACTGATTACGACCTTCGTTAAAAACAGTGCTTTGGTCAACCTCGATGGGGAGTACAGGTGATTTAACACCAAAACCGACTTCTATCGTATAGGTTTTATCTACAAATTTAAGCAACGTCACACGATGTGTGCGTGGATTATCAGTTTTACCATTTAACATCACCCGCGCCAGCGCTGGCCTGACATCATAGCCTAGCGCCTCTAACACCAAATACATTATTCGGTTATGCTCAAAACAATAGCCACCTTGACGTTTGTTGATCACTCTGTCAAACAATGCCTCTGCTTCAAGAGATAAATAAACTCCTTGCATAGCATTAATGCTACTAAAACTAAAAGTAGCCAAATGCTGGCGCTGTAGCTGTTCAACAAACTCAAAACTACCTATGGGGGCGGTAATATTAAGTGTATTTAAGTAATGAACAATGTACGGTGCCAACGAAGTTGCTCTTATGTCTAACATGATACTTTCCTTAACAATTAATCAGTCTGTTGAGCAAGGTAAAAGCTCAAGCGTGGTTGAGGTCAATACATTTTATATTTCATTTTTAATTATATCCGTACATCTAGCTTATCCACCAATTGAACTAATATGTAGCAAAGGTTAACGCATCAACTAACAACATCTCCCGC
>NZ_ARPN01000039.1:0-15233 GCF_054966645.1 Pseudoalteromonas sp. SANK 73390 | reverse complement strand
AATGACGCGTACTTAAGTTCAAGAAGGCCACTTCATGTCTTCCTGACGAAGGTCAGGATCTATTAAACAGATAGTGCCAATTTAAAAAAACCAATTGGTATCACCATTTTTAAAGTAGCTAACATTCTTATGCCAAAATCACAACTTATTGACTTATCTAAGTTGCCACCACCAGATGTGCTAGAGCATCTTGATTACGAGCAACTACTGAAAACGCTAAAAAACAACTTACTTGAGCAAAACCCCGAGCTTGAACCAGCCTTAGGCCTTGAGCCTGAGCCGCTCACACAGTTGCTCAACAGCTATGCGTATCAAACCATGTTGCTACGCGCACGCGTAAACGATGCGGCTAAATCCACCATGCTCAGTAGTGCGCAAGGGGCTGATTTAGACAATATCGCGAGCAAATATAAAGTGGTGCGCCAACAAAGTGAAACTGACATGCGTTTGCGTGAGCGAGTACAACTGGCGTTTCATAGTCTGAACACCGCCGGCACAGAAAAAAGCTACCGCTATCATACACTCAGTACCGACGAGCGGGTAAAAGATGTGCATGTTGCCAGCCCATCGCCTTGCCATATTGTGCTCACCATATTGAGTAATGAGTCGGCCAAAGGTGCGCCATCTGATGAGTTAATTAATAAACTGGCGGTTACATTTGGCCTAAAAGCGGGAGATCAAACCCGTGTATCCGAAGTGCTCGAAGCACAAAAAATACGCCCCGTAGGCGATAGGGTTGAAATTGTAGGCGCGCAAGTTAAAGAGTTTGAGCTCAAAGCCAATATTAAGCTGGAACGCGGGCCGGGTCATGCGCAAGCAAAGCAACAAGTACTAGATCACGTTACGTTGTTTTTACAAAAACACCATGGCTTAGGTAAACACATTAAACGCTCCGCATTATTTGCCGCTTTGCACCAAGCTGGGGTTGAAGAGGTAGAGCTGATCTCTCCAAGTAGCAACATTGAACTGGCGGTAGATGAAGTTGCGTGGTGTAGCAATGGCATAGCAGGGTTAAGTTTTGAGGCGCTGGCATGAGCGGTGCAAAAAACCAAGTACACAATGGCACGCTTTTACAGTCACAACTGCAAACAATGAATGAAGCAGGGCATGCATCAATCGGCAAAGGTGCTGATACGTTAGCCTCTTTGTGGCAACCCTATCAATGCCCTGTACCTTTTTTACCTTGGTTGGCTTGGAGCCAAGGGGTAAATCAGTGGGACGAAGCTTGGCCTGAGCAAGTAAAGCGTGATGTGATTGCACAAAGTTTTGAGCAGCACAAACACCTAGGTACGCGCTACGCCATTATTAACAGTGTTAAACCATTTGGTTATAAAACCGAGCTGAAAGAGTGGTTTGAGATGCAGCCGCCGGCGCAAGCGGGCACATTCTCAGTGGACGTCGGGGTGACTAATAAAGGGATTGACTTCGACGTTATAGAGCAAATTTACACGGCTATCTCAAACAGTAAGCGTAAAAGTGTGCAGTTTGATTTATCAGTGAGTTTACTTTCAGAGTCAGAGCTTCAATTAGCAGCAGCTACCACAACAGGGGTTACCACCACTGTTTACCCATATTTTGCCAGTGAGATCACCAGTCAAAGCTCACTCAATATTGCCATAGCCAATCAGTCTATTAACCAAATCAAAATTTATCCACGGAGTAGTTATGTCACAGCCACAATACTGGACCATGCTGACCCCAGCGGGGCGCGCTAAAATTGCCAATGCCATTGGCACTGGTATCAAAATTAACCTAACCAAGTTTGCTGTTGGTGATGGAGTTATTCACCCAGATGCCCAGCAGCTCACCAATGAGCGTTTTCGCGGTTTAATCAACACTTCAAAAACACTCGATAACAACCCCGCAATGATAGAAATAGTGGGTATTGTGCCTTCGACCGAAGGGGGGTTTTATGTGCGTGAGGCAGCGTTTTACACCGAAGACGATGAAGCATTCGCCATTGTTAAATACCCCGAAACTTACAAACCCAATATTGCCGACAATGCCAGCGCTGAACTGGGCATAAAAGCGGTGATTGATGTGGTGCAATCGCACATGGTGGAACTAAAAATAGACCCTTCTATGGTGTATGCCACACAAGAGCACGTCAGCAACGAAATAAATAAATTTATGGGCCTACTAGCGCTTGATGGTGGTGCCTTTTCAGATTCTTACCCTAACTCAACCAATCTCGATGGAGGTATTCTCTAATGGCAAATAAACTACAATTTAGACGCGGCCCTGAGGCCAACAGAACTAATGTAACCCCAGCAAGTGGCGAACCTATTTGGTTAACCGACAGCCAAAAGCTCTATGTGGGTGATGGCCAAACCCCCGGCGGTATTGATATTTTTGGCAACCTTGGTAGTGCAATTTACAAAAATGCAGGCACGGGTGCTAATCAGGTATTAACTCTTGATGGCAGCGGTAAAATTCCTGAAGGCGTACTGCCTAGCCTTGCAATTGGTCAACCGTTTGAAGTAGCAAGCCAATCGGCCATGTTAGCCCTAACCGCGCAACCGGGTGATTTAGCAATACGTACCGATGAAAACAAATCGTACGTATTAAAATCAACCCCCGCCAATGTGTTAGCAAACTGGATACTTCTGCGCACACCTACCGATAATGTGTTGTCGGTTAATGGTAAAAGAGGTGCGGTTACCATCAACAAAAGTGACGTTGGTTTAAGCAATGTAACCAACGAATCAAAAGCACACATGTTTAGCTCGCCAAACTTTACTGGCAACCCAAAAGCCCCGACTCGCGCCTTGTCTGACGATAGCACTAATATTGCTAACACAGCGTGGGTAAAAGATTGGGTTAACTCACTAGGCTTGGCCGTAGAAGGCGGCAACATTGATGGAGGCACATTTTAATGGGTCGTAAGATTCAATTTAGACGCGGGCCCGAGGCTGAGCGGTTGCAAACTGTGCTTGCCAATGGCGAGCCCGGTTGGTCGCCTGAAGCAGAGCAATTGTTTATTGGTGACGGTGGAGTTAAAGGTGGAGTTCCAGTAGAAATGGGCACAATGAACACTATTTCACTCTCAACTCTTGCAGTAAGTGGAGGGAAATACCTTTTTACAGCACCAACTCAATTACAGTTACCAGAAAATGCACCAGCCAATTCAATGGTCACAGTTAAATTATTATCAACTGCTGGTGCGACCCAAGATAACCCCGCGAGAGTTGCGGCTCCAGCTGGCACTGCAATTACACGGGGTACTGAATCGGGCATTGAATACCATATGACATTACCAAGTATTGACAGAACATTTATTTTTATTAACGGGGGGTGGGAGTTAATATGAGTAATATTTTAACAGATTACGATACACACCGTGCAGTAACACCTTTTTATGAGCCTCAGCCAATACACTTTAGTTCAAAGAGCAATCTAATGCTCTATACCAATGAACAAGAGTTTGTTGATAATCCTTATGAGCCAGGTAAATTTTTATCTTTTGGCTTAACTAACTTGAGCTACTATGACCAAAATGGGGTGATTTGGTCGAAAACGCTATCCACTTCGGCTTTTGGTAATGTTAAACCACAAGAGGTATTTTTCTATCAAGTGAATAATGACAACTTCGCCTTGTTATTGTTCGAACAAACTATAAACAGCTCTTTACGTAGAGGCTTTCTAAAGATTATTTTGTCAAATGGTGGAGTTCATAAAGGGCCATTTTTCAATTTGGATGTTTCTTTGGGAGCTTTTTGTGTTTTAAATGGTCAGCTTCATTTGTCAATCTCTCAAAGTGGCAGAGCACCCTATCGCGCTTTCTGCCCTATCAAGTTTGACACATTAGAATTGGATCATGACGCGGCAATAGAAAATGATAACCCAAGTAGTCATTCCCAATCATTTTTTAATAATCAGGCTTTATTGAACTATTGCAAGTTTAAGCCAATAACAGTGAACTCAGCGACAGATTACTACTGTCAAGGCGTCACAATAGGTTTAAGTTTCAAGTCGCTAGCAAATGGAGCGGCTGGCCGAAGGACTTTTACCATGCCTTTTGTAAGTACATCAATTCCGTTGGTTGACCAAGGTCAAAGCATGAAAGTTATTTCAACAAATACGATGGCTATCTTTGGGCAGAAGTACAATACATTTGAAAATAGAATGCGGCCAGAATCTCAGAAGTATTGGCCTATATCGGAAATTGAAAAGTGGCTAAGTAGCATTATCGTGCATTATACAGGTTGGGAATTATGAAGCTTATACTAAAAATTGAGTCAGGGCTTATTTCGGAGCAGCTTCCAGATCATTTGCAATTATTCAAAAATAGGCAAATTGTAGAAATTGCAGGTCAGGAGTATCTATATGCGACTTATTCTGGTGATAAAGTGCTGGAAAGTGACTACAGTGTTTCAGAATATTTAGCATCTATTTCTCACGCTTCGGATTTACCTTATATTGAGTTGAGCGAAGTTTCAGGCCAATTAGACGGCTACACAAACCACGATAATGAATTTACCGTCCCACAACAATCAAACGACGTGGTTGCAACGGCTCAACTAAATATTGCTGATAGTAAATTCAAAGTACCCTTTAAACGCATTGACACTGGCCGTATTCAGTTAATGCCAGCGCAAGTAGTAGGTGGTCAGTTTTCAATGCCATTGAAGTTTGAAACCAATGGTATTTGGGTCGTTAATCAAGAACTATTTAACACCGACTTTTCTGAAGCAGCTTTTACACTAAATGAATATCGTTTTTCTGTGCTTTAAAGCGGCAAAGTTTGCGGTTGAGAAGCACTCAGCGTGTAATACATTACAAGGGTTTAGCGTTTTCAAAAGCATAAACATTGTTCGTAATAAGTTCGCGTAGGATTTATAGCGCCTTTCAATTGGTTTTATCATTCCATCAGGAGCCTAATCGATGACCACACATATCGATTTAAGCAAACTCCCTGACCCCAACATTATAGAGTCACTTTCATTTGAAGCCATTTATGAAGCGCGCAAGGCGCGCTTTGTAGAGCTTGCGCCTGAGTATGCGCAAGCGCTTGAACTTGAAAGTGACCCTTTAACTGTTTGGCTTCAGGTAGAAAGCTATCAAGAACTATTACTGCGCCAGCGTATAAACCAAGCGGCGCAGTCAAATTTATTAGCCTTTGCCACTGGGGCCGATTTAGAGCACCTTGGTGCCTTTTATGGCGTTGAGCGAGTGGTTAATGAGCAAGATGACGATTACCGCCAGCGTATTCGTAATAACACCATTGCATCAAGCACGGCAGGCAGTGCAGAACACTATCGTAACCATGCTATAAATGCTGCGCCTAATGAAATTGCTGATGTATCGGTCACCAGTAAACGTGATGGCATGATTACTAACGAGCACAATGGCAAGGTTATGGTGACGGTATTAGAAAAACAGGTACTCGATAATCAAACCTTAGGCAAAACACCAGCTCCAAAGTCGCAAGATGATACGCCAAGCCAAACGGTTGTTGAGCAGGTGGCAGGTAAAGTGCTAGACGATGCTGTAAAAATGTTGACTGATTCGGTCACGGTGCAAGCGGCAGAGCTTAAAAAGATTGATGTTGAGGCTGATATTTATTTGCAGCCTAATACCTCTATTGACGTGTTTAATGAGCTTGAGCCATTGCTGCGTGAAGCATGGCGTAATGAAGCAAAGCTTGATTGGGACTTAGCACCGAGTTGGATCAGCGCGCAATTGCACAAAGGCGGGGTCAGTTATGTTGATATTAAACAGCCTGCGGAGTTAATTAACATTAGCCCTGAGCAATGCGCAGTGCCCAAAAATATTCAACTCACACTACGCGTGAGGTAGCAATGCAACAACTTTTACCCCCTAATCACAGCCCTTTGCAGCTCAAAGGCTTACAAAGTGAAAAACAATCAGCGGTGTTTGATGGTGCCATAAGCAACCTAACAAACATGAAAGCCAATCCGCACGATGCACAACTTATGTGGTTAGTGTGGGAGTATGGCCTTGAGAGTATATTGCCCTACAGCCAAGACTTGCGGCAAACCCTAAAAGAGGGCTTAGCGTGGCAACGTATTCGCGGTACGCCAAAAAGTTTAACCACGGCGCTAGGTTGGCTTGAGCTAAACAACGCACAGATTGAAAACACCCCACCGGGCCAGCATTATTATACTTATCAGATTAGTGCGGGCGAGGTGCCCGGCGATGAGCGGCTAGCTAAAGTAGTTAAGCTTGCGCAGTTGTCGGCACCAGTGAGCAGCCAATTAACACGGGTTTATCACGGTTACGACATTCGTAAACAAACGCTCTCAAGCCAAGGGTGTGCATTTGGTAATGTGCTAAGCGATTACTCGGGTGTAATGTTTAAGCACCAAGGTAAAGGCTTGGTTAAAGCCAGTTTTGGTCGGGTGCAAAAATTATCCGCTGCAACCAACATTAACACTGACCTAGGTCATCAGCGTAGGCGAAGCCAAACAAATAAATACTTAGATAAGTATGAACAAGGGCGTTACTGCCTTGTGACTGAGCAACCGTCTCAGTTACCCACCGCCGTAGTACAAACTCGTGTACATAGCCACCAGCGCACTTTGGCACAACGAGTTTGGTTAGGCCCTTGGCATGACCGTTGGCAAAATAGTCAGTGGCAAACTCAGCAGTTGTGTTCGGTTAGCATTGATCATGAGCAAATCAGGCAAGTTGCACCATTAATGTTCTCAGGTGCAAGTTCGGGTCGAATGAACATTGGGCGTCTTAATTTAACGCCTAAGCTGCCCACATAAACCCATTGCATTAAATAAATGAGCAGACATTGCGACAGATAAATGGCTGAGTAACTAGGCAAAAGTTTTGGTATGTAGTGATTCTACATAAGTCATTTTTAACGCAGTTAATCAGCAATTTAGATCGCTAAAATGGTCAATATTTTAATAAAGTTAGTATTAATTATTTTTGCCAATTCAATTACTTAAAAGCCATTTGGGCTTTCTTACCTTTGTGTTTAGGCAACTTAAGGCCTTAAGTTGCCATTATTATTGGAACAATCTATGAGCGAACCAAACACGTTTACGCCAATTGTGTGGACCGAGCAAGGGCTTGATACCTTGCTCAGTGCCTCACAACAAGGCATTAGCATGGCCATTACCCATGTGTCGGCAGGTGATGAAGCGTATACGCCTTCGGCCACGCAAACCACATTGCGCAACGAGCAACAAAAGGTGCCAGTAGGCGGCGCCGAAATTATTAATGACCCCGACTATGGCAAGCAGCTACGCTTTAGCGCCTTGTTTGATGGGCCTAGTAGCTATGCGGTAAAAGAAATTGGTATTTGGTCAACCAATACCTTAGTGGCGATATACAGCATACCCAATCAGCAGTTGAATTTTAAATCGGCCGATGCTGCATGGCTTGAGGTGTTTAACCTAAGCGTATCAGCACTGCCTAGCCAAAACATCACCTGTCAGGTGGGGGTTAACAACGCCAATGTATTTTTAACCGAAGAGCTACTCACCATGACCTACGCGCAAACCCTTCAAAGCAAAAACTTAGTTAAGCAAATACAGCAAAACTTTTTGATTCAAAAAAAGCTAAGAGCAGCAGGATTATAAGGAGCCAAAAATGAGTATAGATTTAGAGCTGGCCAAAATTACTAAAATTGTCAGCGAGCAAACAGACGCGTCAAACAACTTAAAAACCGCCATTGAAGACTCTTGGCAAGAGGTTGAAAAAGTACACGACCTTGCAAAACACAACCACCAAGCAGTACACGACTGGCAAACCAAAACCGGCCAAGTCACGTTAAAAGATTTAGACAATAAAGCCTATCAAGTTGATACGCTAGCAACGCTTATTAACGAAACTCAAAAAATAAACCCCCACCCAGAGGTAATGAGCAAAGCCCAGTTTGATGCGCTACGCCAAATGCGCAAGCAACAATATGCGGGCAGCGGGTTTGTAGAGTGGGGTAAGCATAATCGTGCAGCTAGCAACTTAAAAGTAAATGAAGGGATGTGGCAGTGGATCCATCCAAATCTTGAAAATGGCTTTATAATGGGCGAAGCGCCAACAAATGTTATTGCTGGTGTGTCAAAATCTATTTACCCAAAGGTACTGGTTGATGGCATTTTGCAGCACGTATATGGTGTGGCTCATAGTTCAACACAAACTGTTTTCAAGTTTCCACCTGCCCCTGACGGAACTAAAACCTATGACTCTGCAACGGGCAAGGTAACCCAGCATGCCAGTGCGGCAGAGGCGTTTGAAGGGAGTTTTGTAAATGGCTCAATACGTTTAGGCGATTTAACAGGTTGGAAAACATATGCTAGTTCTTCTGAGTTAAGTATCTCAAATGGGAGTTTGCAAAGTATATCGACAGGAAACCAATTTCCTGCGGCTGCGATTAATGATGTAGCCTTGAGCTTTCCAGTTGGCACTAAAGTACGCCTTGAGCTGAATGTGGTATCGGGTGTGTTAAAAACGCTAAGGTACTCAACGTCTAAATCAGGACATCAAAACATTAAAACCTTGCTAACAGATAAAGCTAAGGGACGATATACCATTGAGTATGTTGTTGATCACAGTAGTCATTACATCTGGTTTGAGCACGATCAGGTAGCGGGTAATACACTACAAATAAACAATGTAACGGTAATGCCAGTTACCGAACACGTGATCACCTCTCGTAAAGACTTAGTGTTCCTAGAATCTTGGCATGAAAAAATCGCTGATAAAGATGTGGTATACCCATTGGGTAACGTGCAATTTGGCAAAGACAATTATGAAGGCATGAGTTTAGCTAACAACCTAGTAGCACAAGGGTATTCCGCCTTCGGTGAATGGGATAGTGACACCAAAGGCTATGGCGTTAAATGGTCTACGCTATCGGCTGTAAATCGCGTTAAGTTTTTAAAAAATCCTGAGCACAATATTTATTACGACCCAGAAGCCAAAGCGTATATTCAAGTGCGGTATAGGGTGAGAGTGGTTGAAGGGTTGGGTGATGACTGGAACAATAATAGGTTCCTTGCGCCGCAAACGGTAAGTTATTTTCATTATCTTGGCTCAGATAATGCAGCGAATAGCCGTATAATAACAAGAGGACAACTAGACACCAACCTAGATGTATCTAATGTTACATCGGGGGATTATGTCAATGGGTATGTATGCAAATCACCTTATGACCTTTTTCCAGATAAAGATAGTTCACACTGGCAGCCAAGAAACAATCAAAATAGGTCATGCGCATACAAAAGTCAGTGTTTTGCGATCCCAATCGCATTAGTTCAGCGCTTAAACCAAGGAGCGTATCATCCAGTTTATAACCCAATGGGGTGCGGTATATTCGCAATAGATTCTGCACCAACAAGTCAATCACATGGAGCTTACTGGTATAAGAATGTTGTTCAACATCCGTTATCTACTAGTCAATGTTTTGATACAACAATTGCAAGGATACCAGCAGAAGGAGTTAACTGGGGAGGCTTGAGTATTGATTATAGCGGTCGCCCAGACCAATATAAATACCACGATGCAATCTATGCAGGCCAAGTTGAAGATTTACGCCTAAATGCTAACAAGTTAGATGTAAACCAGCTACGTGAAGACACCATGCGCAAAGCGGTTGCCGGCACATTGCGCGGCAAAGGTAAATTGTTATTTACCAAGTTTAAATCATTAAATAAAGGCTACTATAGGGCATCTAATTCAACTCATGCTTCAATTTTTGAGGTTTCAGAAGGCGGTGGCACTGTCGACTTCTATGGCAATGGCTATGCCGTTGGCACGTCTATTATGCTTTGGCAACCTGCAACTAGTACGACTTTGTATGGACGAGTATCCACATCGAATGGTCATGTGATGCTCACTGCGAATGAAAGTAATTTAGGAAACGCAAAACATGTCGACCCGCTCGGCCAAATAGGGTTATCACATACTGACGTTTGCTATTTTGCTCAGGTCGATGCACTAACTTCAGAATTTGACTCACTCCCTTGGGTCGATATTATCGGCACGCCTGAAAATATCGCAGCGACATTCCCAGATGGTGTTGTAGGCCAGTGGATACCTCAATTGCCAGACGGTACCAGCAAAGCGTATGAGTTGAACAAAAAAGTGAATCGCGCTTTAACCTGGGCACTTACGACAGATAATGGTGAAAGCTGGAGCGCGGGTAGTTTAAGCATTGATGCCGTAAAAAATGTCTACACCTCTCCAGCAGAAGAGACGCGAGTGCAATTGCTTAGCTACGAAGCGTTGGCAGGTTTCACATTGCCTACCAAAAACATGGTTGTAAAGTCGAGCGTGGGCAGTGTGTTTGCATCTGCTGATAGGTTTGTTACGCAAGGCAACCGACTTATTAGTAGTCTCGGTAATGTAATTGGTAAAGACAACCAAAATGGCAATCAGCAACGTGATTTGGCTGTTACCAATGCACCCAAACACGCAGGTGGATTGTTGTGGAATGCCAATGGTGTAGCGCACAGTGCCGTAACCTTAAATGCGCCGTTAAATAACTCTAGTGGCGTAAAAGCCCTACCAAGTGTTATTGCAAAGAATGGCTTGCTTTATTTGCAGCTTCATGGGGTTGAATTGAAACACCAACCATTAAACACCATACACACCATAAATGCGGGTTCTGCTTTTACTCACTCTAAAGGTGAGGTAGCAATGCTACAAGGGTTTGATAGTGCTAATTTCAATGTGCCTGTTATTTTCTTAAATGATTACGCAGTGACGTTGAATAAGACGTCTTTTGATGGTGCAACGATTAGTGAAGGAGGTGCGATTATTTGGAAAAATGGCACCATAGACCCTAATTTACGTGTTGTGACGTCGAGCACTGCTTGGGGCGATGACCATACCATTCCTATCGTAAATGGCGAAGATGTTAAAACTGACCTAAACGGCAACACGGTGAAAGTGTTTTGTCATCATACTCTGTTGCCACTGGGGATTGCTAGCCACTAATTTAGTAGTTTTTCTTTTCTAATCAACAAAATAAGTAGGGGCGCATAGGCTGTTGTGGTAGGGCTGCAAGCGATGTTTGCATTGGCAGGTCAAACTTGACCGATATTTTAACGCGGTTCTCGCTACAGTATGCATATCATGGCGAGCAATTAAATACTTGCTTGCGTGTAGGCAAAATATCTCATCTAGATGATGTTTTGCCCCCCTTTGGCGTGTGCGCCATTACAGTTGTAGCTTTTGGTCTGTTGGAAGCCAAGGGCTATGTCTCTCTTATAGTTGGCTTTATATATATCCATTTTATTAAAACATTGCTCATACAAGCGAGTTAAGTGACGCAGTAACAAGGTAAAAATTAACAGTGTAGAATCACTACATAACGGAGTTTTTATCTTGTTACTCAGCCATTTACTTATCCTGTGTTTGAGTGCTTGTTTAATGCAATGGGTATTAATCGTCTGCCAAGCAGGCGGTTAAATAAAGAGGAAAGGAATAAATATGAGCATAGAAATCACGCTCGCAAAGTTACAGCAGCAAGTAACAGAGCAAACCGACGAATGTGCCAAGTTGGTCACATCAATACAAGACAGTTGGCAAGAAATTGACCAAGTACATAATATTGCAAAACACAACCATCAAGCAGTACACGACTGGCAAACCAAAACCGGTCAAGTCACGTTAAAAGATTTAGACAATAAAGCTTATCAAGTTGATACGCTCGCAAACCTGATTAACGAAACCCAAAAAATAAACCCCCACCCAGAGGTAATGAGCAAAGCCCAGTTTGATGCATTGCGCCAAATGCGCAAGCAACAATATGCGGGTTCAGGGTTTGTTGAGTGGGGGAAGCACTTCCAAAGTGCAGTTAATGACGTTGTGCAAAACGGTATGTGGACATCAAATTCGCCTAGTTACCCAAAAGGTTTACGCTTGGGTAGAAGTAGTATTTATAATGGTACACAAGGTGACTCAAAAACGGGTTTTTCAGAAGTGACTATTGATGGTGTACAGCATCAATTAACTGGTACATATCCATCAGGGGCGACTGGGATTCATATTGATATGCCTCCAGCCCCAGATGGCACGAAAACCTATGACTTAGCAACTGGCACAGTCACTCAGCATAGCAGTGCAGAGGTAGCATTTGCGTCTGAGACTCAGACAAACAAGGTTATTACCTCTCGCAAAGACCTGGTATTTTTAGAGTCATGGCATGAAAAAATCGCTGATAAAGATGTGGTCTACCCATTGGGTAATGTGCAATACGGGGCAAGTAGTTATAAAGGTATTGCGCTACTTAATAATCTAGTGGCACAAGGCTACTCAGCATTTGGTGAGTGGGACACCAATACTAAAGGGTACGGCGTAAAGTGGTCTACGCTATCGGCCGCTAACCGCATCAAGTTTTTTAAAAATCCTGAGCACAATATTTATTACGACCCAGAAGCCAAAGCGTATATTCAAGTGCGGTATCGGGTGAGAGTCATTGAGGGGCATGGTGATGAATGGCGAGCATATGATGGTGCAAATCGAGATTATAACCTTTTCTTAGCAGACAGAAGCTCGGGTTATCACGTAATAGCAAGAGGAAGTAAAATAGATAACACCGCTGACTTTCGCAATGGTTCAATCATCACTGTGTCTTACAGAAACCGTGACAGTGCATACGGGCTCAATACCATAGGAGTTGGTGAAACACACTGGGGAGATAGAAATATCAAGGAAGGAAAGTGTTTTGCAATCCCAATCGCACTCGTTCAGCGCTTAAACCAAGGGGCATATCATCCTACATATAACCCGATGGGCACTGCACAGTGGGGAGGTATAAATTCAATAGGTGGAGATGAGCTCGCTTATCGTTATCCGTGGTGGTCGAAGGGCACTCACCAGTCATGGGGTCGACATGCTACCTCTATGTTGGATTCATTTGTGAAAAGAACAACGGCACCAGATGGCCTAGGGACTATTGGGAAAAATTCTGGTCGCCCAGACCAATATAAATACCACGACGCCATTTACGCAGGCCAAGTTGAAGATTTACGCCTAAATGCTAATAAGTTAGATGTAAACCAGCTACGTGAAGACACCATGCGCAAAGTGGTGGCAGGGACATTGCGTGGTAAAGAGAAGGTGCCATTTACACAAGTGAGTGCCTCGGTCAGTATTGATTTTGCACAAAATGCGGTTGTTATTTCTGAAACTTACACTGAGCTCAAAGTAATTGTTAATGTTACTCAGCAAGTTGATAGCAGCAATGCAATTATTTCACCGATTGACTTTGAGTCTTATTATGTAATTAACAAAACTAAAGGCTGGATTTCTAGCCCAATGACAAAGCAACGCTATCCTGTTTTATTTAGCCCTAGCTCAGGTGGTAGCAATCATATTTATTTTGATGGAGATAAAACCGTTGACTCAGGCGATATAATTATTGTTGTATTTAAAGCGCTATTGAGCTGTGAATTCGACTCACTCCCATGGGTCGATATTATCGGCCACCCTGAGCGTATAGCTGCCACTTTTCCTGATGGCGTTATTGGTCAGTGGATACCAACTATCCCAGATAGGCAAGGTAATACGTATCAATTAAACCGAAAGTCGGTTGATTTAACAATTAAGCTTAGCGTCACTAAAGATGACGGTGTTAGTTGGATTGAAACTCAAGTTAACGTGGATCAGCAAAAGAATGCGAGAGCAGCTGCACCAGCATCTGAAGCGGTTGAATTATGGCACTACAAAACACCTGCACAGTTTACTGAAGCATCCAGCCAACTCGGCATACTAGGAGATGCAAGTAACGTTTACGCTACGCAAGCAAATCAAACGGCCTATGGCAACCGTTTACAACCAAGCTTAATAGGTAAGGTGGGTACACGTTCAAATGGAGCGTTGATACATGAAGAAGTGGCGGTGAATAAACTCAGTAGATATGCACCAACGGGCCAATTGACATGGACACAATCTCTAGGGGATGAACCCAAACACGCGCCGCTGAATTTAGATAGCCAAAGCGAACCATCAAGTGCGGTAAAAACGCTTAGCACAATAGTGGAACAAAATGGTCTTTTGTATCTGCAGTTTAATGGGGCTGAGCTTAAATATACTCAGCAACCTGTGATTGATATATCTGAGAGCTCAACGGAACCTAAAACGGCTTATGGCGTTTATAGAGTTACCGATGGACCACTTAAAGGCCGATTATTAAAAAGAATGTTTAGTACACCAACATCAGAACCGTTTAATGATGTTGATTGGTCTATTGATGAGACGGGCTTGAAATATAGAACCAATACATATTATTCGTTTAAATTTTTCACCGACAGTTTGAACTGGGGCGATGACCAAACCATTCCTATCATCAGTGGCGAAAACACCAAAACCGATTTAAACGGCAACACGGTAAAAGTGTTTTGCCATCACACACAACTTCCGCTGGGTATTGCCAGCCACTAAGGACAAATAATGCAACAAACGAACGAGCAGACTGCGCAAGCGGTCGAGTCAATTGTACCTGACGAACAGGCAATAGCACAAACAACAAACAATGAGGCGGAGTTTACACAACTAAACGAAGCTGCAATTAGCTACGATGACGTGCTAACTAAAATTGCGTTACGCCATGGGCAAGCGCAAGTAGAGCAAGCACTAAAAACCGCTATTGAGCAAGAGCAAGCGGCCCATGTGGCGGCATATCAGCAATGGGAACTGGAGGTGGTAGAAATTGAGGCGCAGCGCCAAGCGGCCTTAGCACATAATGCAAACCTTGATGATAACAGCGACCCGCAATTACGTGATCAGCAATTACCTGTGCCAGAGCTACCCCAGCAACCTCAGATTGATATGTCCTTGCGCAGAGCCTGTTATCGCAAAGAGCATGTAGAGGTTGACTTAGCAATTACGACTGAAGCGTCACCGGCTCGCACAGAGTTTGACGATGACGCGCTGGTGGCACGTATTTACCCGCAAACTCAAGCCCATTCAGCTGAGCATATTGCAACGGTACAGCGTGCGCGTTTTAAGCAAACACGCAGTGCGCAACTGGCGCAGCAAACGGTTACAGTTGATGAGTTTGAATTTGACGCTGATGAGCTGAGCCAACAGCGCATGGCGCGTGCCATTTTGGTAATGGATGAACAAGATACCACCACATGGATATTGGCTAACAATGCGGTGGTTGAGGTTACTAAAGCACAACTATTTAGTGCCTGTAAACTTGCATCTGAGCAGCAAACAGCATTGTGGATCAGCGAATAAAGTTGTAATACAAGCAACTTTTAAAGACCACCTCCGAGTCATTCTGACGAAGGTCAGAACCTTCT